>JAKQYG010000067.1 GCA_023356515.1 Trichodesmium sp. MAG_R04
TAGTATTTGCAACTTCTGTTCCATTTGGTTTTACTGCCCAACAACAGAATGGGTGGCTATATCATGGAGGAGGTCTAGAAGCTATACAAAAAGTTTATGCTGATTTTAACATAATTAACTTCCCGGCTGGTAACACAGGGGCACAAATGGGTGGTTGGTTTAGGCAGGAAATTAATACCTTGGCTGACCTCAATGGTTTAAAGATGCGCATTCCTGGTTTGGGAGGGGATGTGATGAGCAAATTGGGAGTCAATGTACAGGTCTTACCAGGTGGGGAGGTTTATTTGGCTTTGGAAAGAGGTGCTATTGATGCTGCCGAATGGGCAGGGCCTTATGATGACGAGAAGCTGGGTCTATATAAGGCTGCAAAATATTATTATTATCCTGGTTGGTGGGAACCTGGTCCCACTTTAGATGTATTGGTTAATTTAGATGCTTGGAACAAGTTACCAAAAGAATATCAGGAAATTTTTCAGGCTGCTGCTTATGAAACTAATTTGAATATGTTGGCTCAATATGATGCTTTGAATGGTAAAGCATTGCCAAAATTGATTGAAAAAGGTGTCCAATTAAAGGCTTTTAGTCCAGAAATCATGGAAGCTGCTCAGAAAGCTACTTTTGATATCTATGAGGAAAATGCTAGTAAGGATGGAAGTTTTAAGGAAGTTTATCAACAGTGGAAAAAATTTCGAGAGCAAGTTTTTAATTGGAATAAAGTTAATGAGTTGAGTTTTGCTCAGTTTTCGTTCATCAGTGAACAGTAACACCAGAGTTCTTCTGGAGTCATTTCATTTATTAGAAATACATCTGAATGAAACCAGGCTTTGAAATACTAATACTAAATTTGACAACAATTAAATTTCTGAGTTGTAACTTCTGCTATGGTGATGGTATTTGAGGAAATTTTCTTTCCTTAACTTCCAAACTATATTCTTTAACTGCTTGAGTAATAGTCTCTCGCAAGTTAGCATAAGGTTTAGCGAAAGGTGGTCGCCAATCAGAAATTCCCAAAACATCATTAATCACTAATATCTGACCATCACAATAGGCACCTGCACCAATACCAATAGTAGGAATAGACACTTTTTCTGTAATCTCTTTCGCTAAATTTGCTTCAATATGTTCTAGGATAAGGGCAAAAGCACCAGCTGCTTCCAAAGCTAAGGCTTCTGCTAAAATACGCGCACTGGCATCAGGAGTTTTGCCTTGTTGGCGATAGCCTCCAAATTGGTGTACAGACTGGGGAGTTAGGCCAATATGACCCATAACAGGAATGCCTACTGATGTTAGTTTATTGACAGTTTGAGCGATCGCCTCATCACCATTTTCTAATTTCACAGCTTGAGCTCCTGTTTCTTTGAGTATTCTTCCTGCTGAATGTATTGCTTGTTGGGGACTTTCCTGGTAAGTTAAAAATGGTAAATCTACTACTACTAAAGCCTGCTTTACAGCTCGTCCCACTGCTTTAGCATGATGGATCATTTCCTCAAGAGTGACTGGTAAAGTTGTTTCATAACCTAAAGTCACCATTCCTAAAGAATCTCCCACTAGAATTAAATCTACTCCAGCATTGTCTAAAAGCTGAGCGATCGTATAATCATAAGCTGTCAAAGCTACTATCGGGCGACCTTTTTGTTTCCATTGAATTAATTGTCTAGTTGTAATTGCCATTTTTAAATTAACTCGGCACCTAAAAACTTTATACCACATACTAGAAGTTGGTCAATAGTAGCAAAATCCTTAGACGTACTCTAATTCCATGATTATAGAGAATCTCAATTATAATGGGCATTTTTTAGATTCTAGTATATTTATAAATTAAGATGAATAATATATTTTACTTTTTTTGTCAAGTACATTTTATACTAATTAAGATGAGCTTACCTTGATATTATCCAAATAATAAGCGATAAAAAAATTTTGTTTGTAGTAGGGCTTTAGCCCCATCTATCTTATTGTTCAAACTATAAATCAGTGACTAAATTATCTGTAGAATTACAACGATATTTTTTTAATGAAAAACATACTACTAAAGTTACCTTGGGAGATATTATTGATTTAGCAGGAGAAAGAATTTTTGGTTTTTTATTGGTAATTTTGTCTTTACCTTCTGCTTTACCTATTCCTGCTCCCGGTTACTCTATTCCATTTGGAATTTTATTACTTTTATTGGCAATTCAACTAATAGTTGGTTCTCAAACTCCATGGTTGCCTCAGAGTTGGTTAAATCGTTCAATTTCTCTTGATAAAGTACAAAGAATTTTGAAATCTGGTATTCCTTGGTTACAGAAAATTGAGTTGATATCTCGTCCTAGATTAAGCTATATTTGTACAAGTCTTATAGGTCGAATTGTTATTGGTTGCGCTATTGCTCTGATGGCTATTTCAATGATGATTCCTATTCCGGGTACCAATACTTTACCCGCGATCGGGATTTTTGTTACTGGTTTTGGTTTATTGGATGATGATGGTATCATTAGTTTGGGTGGTTTGGTCCTTTGTTTAATGGGGGCTGCTTTAAGTGGTACAATTCTTATTTTTGGTTATGAGGTTGTCAAAGGTGGAATTGAATTAATTAAAAACTTTCTCCCTGGAGGTTAGCTAGCAGAATTGTTGCTTTAATTGGTTGTTATTAGAATAGGCAATCTGAATAGCTAACAGCTTACCAAATCCGGGTATAAAAGCAGGCTTTTCTCATCGTCTAATCCTTAATTTATAAAGGCTATAACTTTGAAAAATACTCTCTTACTAAGGCAGATTTGGTATGGCTGGGCAGTAAATTATATTCCCATCCAAGCACCTCCATTATGGCTAGAATGATTTGCTTTTTCAATTATATCTAAAATCATACCAGCTTCTATTAATGAGAATGGTTTAGTATTTTCAGTCTTAATACAATCTAATAAATTATCAATTAATCCATTAAACCAACTTCCATGACCAGGTGCCTCAAAATTTGTAGGTACAAAAATCTTTTGAACAGGTTCATTTTTCACGCTCAAAAATATATCATTATTTTCGATACTAATTTCTCCTTCTGTTCCCTGAATTCTGTAATAAGCTTTTGGTATTGACCCTAAAGAGCTGACATTAATGTTAATTAATTTTTCCTCCCAATCTAAACAAAAAATGGCTAAATCTTCTAATTTACTATTTGTTTTATTTAGATTTCTAATATGTGCAGATATGCCTTGGGGACAACCACCAAATAGAGCTTGAGCAACAGAAATTGCATCTAAACCATGATCAATCATAATACCACCATCAGATAGTTCTTGATTTTTTGGCAATTTTGGTTTCCATTCCGTTAATTCACTTTGAAAATTTGCACCAAATATATTAAAAGATGCAAATAAAGGTTTCCCTATTTTACCCAAACTAATTAATTCGGCAGCGTGTACTACTGAAGGAGCAAATTTATAATTATGACATGGATATAAAATACGTTTTCTTTTATTTGCTATATCTACTAATTCATTGTATTCACCTTTATTTAAAACTAATGGTTTCTCACATAAGACATGCTTATCTGCTCCTAAAGCTTGTTTAACACTTTCCAAATGAAAAGTATTAGGCAAGCAAATGTCAATTATATCTATTTCATTAGAGTATTCTTCTAGTAAATCACCAAATTCCTCATAAACTCGAATGTTTGGGTATTGTCGCAGTGCAGCTGCACGTCTCGCTGTTACAGGATCTACTACTGCTTTTAGATCGATATCAGAACGATTCCTATAAGCTGGTAAATGGCTTTTCTCAGCACTAAATCCAAAACCAACAATGGCTATTTTCAAAATCTAAAATCCTCTTAGCTATATTGATTTTTAACATTTTCTAACAAAAGTTATAATTTTTGTCAAGTATTTTTTTTGTCTTATTTGTCACTTATTTCGGCTTGAAGATTTATGCTACTTTGAGAAAAAGAATGTAGCAAAAGGTATATCTTAATCAGAGAAGCTTGAAAAGAATAGCTCTAAATTCATTAAAGACAATTATTTTGCTCATTTACCCATTTTTTTTAAGATTTACTCCAACTTCGGTCTCAGCTACATACGTTTCACGCAATGTCCCTATTCTTTGTAATCAAAATTCATAAAGAACTAAACTTATTAAATCATTAGTTAAGCTTAACTAAAAGATAAATGCTAACAATAACCGAAGTTAAGGCAGATAATAAATTGCAGAGGGAATATAAGGAAACCAACTAATTAATTAATCAAAAATAAACAATATATAAAAACCATTTATAATCATAATTTTCGCAACTTCTCAAGCATACTTGCAAAACTTTTTGCTTAACTTCCATTACTGACACTCAAGAAGTATATATAAGTTTATAAAATATCAGTAGTATCATATATCTAGATTATAGTCCATGAAAATTTTATCATTAACTTATATTTTTACTGCCACAGTAATCGGATTTTTAAATCTTTCTATCGGTAATCTTTCTGCTAAGGCTCAAACTTCTAATTTTTTCTGTGGTAAAATTGGTGCTATTCCAGCTACAATAGCTAAGAAACAAGGAAATAATATTCCGATTATTCTTTGGAGTGCTAATAATTATTTTGCTCAATCAGGAGAAGATACTCTTACTAGATGTACCAGAGTATCTGGTATTTTATCTGCTCAACAAGTAAATGGATATAGGAGCATTACTATTAGTATATCTAAACATGGACAATCTATTATTTGTGCTGCTATAGGTGGTTCTTGTCGATTATTATATCAAATTCCCAATGGCCAAAATACCCAAAAAGCTCAACAAGAATTATTAAGAAGAGTTATTAATCCTGAACTAAATTTACCACCAATTACTATTTATTAAAGGAAGAGAAAAGAAATATTGAATAAAAAAGAAATAAAAATAATAGAGATAAAAGTTCAGTAATGTGTTTCATGGCTTTAAGCATAAAGTAAAAATATATTATTCCTAAAAACCCTAATCCCTGCTATTATGACAAAATTCTCCTACTCTCATAAAATAGTTTGGTCTTTCTAATAAAAATTTACAACTCTTATCCAAAAGCTCCTCTAAATTTTCCACAGAAATTAACCAAATTTGACCATTACTATCAGCTACAGCAATTTTTTTTCCCTCCGAACTAAAGGCTATATCAATCACATTTTCTGAAAATTCAAACTGGTTAACTTGTCGGCCCGATAAATTCCAAAGTCGTACAATACTATCAATTCCAACAGTAGCTATTAACTCTCCGTCAGGACTAAAATTAACTAGCTTAGTATCTAAATGTAAACTTTTAAAATTATTTACTAACCTACCTGTATAAATCTGCCAAAGTTCTACTACTCCATTTGATGTTGCTGTTAGCAATGTCTGAGGTTTATGTATGCTAAAGTTCATACTAATAGCTTCTACATCTAGGGTTTCAAATTTTTTTTCATATATATTCCACAACCTAACAGTGGATTTTCCATCTAATGTTGCTAGCAAATTTTTGTTAGGGCTAAAACGAACACTTCTAATCAAATTATGATCATCCAAATTTGTATTAAAGGATATAGTTATAGGTGATAATGATAGGTTCCAAATTTGAACAGGAATATTGATGCCAGCAGTTGCCAGATACTTACCATCAGCACTAAAACTAATGCTATTAACTTCGGTTTGAGATATTTTTAATACATATAATTTTTTCCCTAAATTTTTTTCTAATAGACTCCATATTTTTACAGTACCATTACTACCAGCAGTTGCTAAATATTTACTATCAGGATAAAAAATGAGACTATTAATTGATTTTTGTTCTGTTTGCCATTCTGTAACTTTTTTGCCTTCCAGGTTCCAAATAATTACTTTTCCATCTACTCCTGCTGAAGCTAAAAATTTGTGATTAGGACTAAATTTTACACTGGTAACTGCTCCTTGATGACCTTGCATAATAATTTTTCTTTTCTGAAGAAAACTATTTTTAAATTGTTCTTCTTTATCAAGTTTATCAAGAATTATTTGCAGAGCTAATATTGGCCGAGTCGCAGGATATTCTACTAAAAGAGTATTGTTATTTACTAAAGATTTTAATCTTTGTCCAGCAGATATAGCTTTGGGTAAAGCTTCTAATAATTCCTGATTTGTTGCCGATTTTTTGATGGCTAATAATAAAGCATCAGTGCCAATTTGTTCAATTTCACGACTAGATTGTGCTAGTTTAAATCTTTGATATGCCAACATAGAAAAACCTATTGATAAAATCAAAGAGATGCTAAAAATTGTGGAACCTATCTGAATCCAACGCTTAGCTTGTTGTTGTGCTTTGATAACTTCCGCTTGAGCTTTTTTAGTTTCAATTTTTGTTAATTCTAAGCTTTCTGTCTGAGCATCTAATACTAATTTTTGGCTAGTAGTCAAAAATTGGAAATCTTGATTCCTTAAACTTTTGCCTGCAGCCCAAACTAAAGCTAATTGTAAATTTTCTCCCTGCAATAGATAGGATTTGTCTGTACAATTAGAATTGAGCCATGCTTTTATTTCTTCTGAATAGGGAGGCAATTTTTCCAATTCTTCAATAATCATTTCTTGATTAAAAATGGTGCGATATATTGGATTAGCAACTATTAACTTACTATCTCGTTTAACGACTAATCCAGACAACCTAAGTTCCATTTGTTCTAGACTATGATCGGCTATTATTCCAGTCAAATTATTCTGTAAAATCTCCTGATAGAATCCTAATCTTCTAACTATTCGTTCATCCTTTCTCAAGATGCGATCGCGAATAGTCTTCAAATGTTCTGGCGCATCCTGTGCTTCCCAATCATCAACAATTTTCGACCTAACAATTCCTGCTACTTCCTCTGCAGGATTAATAATTAACTCTTCATTTTCAATTAAAAGCTTACAAACCTTTTGAGTTAAAAATGGTTGCCCTCCAGTCCAGGCTAAAACCTCCTTTAAAACTGCCCTTGGTTTCTGACAAATTCCAACTAATCCATCCATTAATAATAAAGCTTCATCTAATTGAAAACCAGTTAGTTCAATTGCTCTTCCAATATTAAAAGGCGTACTAATTTTATCCTGACATAAATCTTGAGGTGTACTAACTCCTAACAAAGCAAAAGTTAGACGATTATATTCATGATTATTAGCGCGTTTATTGTAACAAGCTCGAATAAATCCTAAAAAATCATCTACTGGAAAATCTAGAGCCAGAATACTATCAATTTCATCAATAAAAATTACAATATTGTGATTAATTTTTTTCAGTAATACAGTGGTAATAAACTCACTTAATCTTTGCAAAGGTGCAAGATAATCTCGCTCTCGCCACCAGGTACGAATATTGACATATTCTGAAAGATTAAAATTATTTTCTAATATCCGAAGAATACCTGCATACCATTGTTCAATAGTTACTCCCCGATTACCTATTTCTGAAATGTCGATTACCGCACAATAAATACCCTCTTTTTGTAATCTTTCAATTGTTCTAACTTGCAAACTAGACTTTCCCATTTGACGAGAATTAAGAACATAACAAAACTCACCAGCTTTAATACCTTCATAAAAATCTTCATCTGCTCGTCGCTTAACATAATTAGGTGCATTTTTAGGAAGACAACCACCGACTTGATAATAAGGTTTTTGGGTTGCAGCATTCATATAATATAAGTTAATATAAGTATTTCTTAGCTGACAGGGCTTAAACAAAATATAAATAAAATGCTGAAATGTATACAAGAAAACGCTTTTGCCTTAAGAAGTTATGAATGCTGAATCAGCAAACGTCCTAGCAATTTTAGGGCATTGACGTAATAATTTTGTTTAGAATGGTAATAATTTTGTTTAGAATGGTTTTAAAGCATTAATAACTTGAATTAGTATGTTATAGTTAACATCTGTCAAGATTTGATCTGTTTAGAAGGATGTGATACTATTATAGTGTAGTACAGTAATAGCTTATGTAAAGATGCTATTTGTAGTGTAAATATATAAAATAATCACTAAAAATACACTATATATAGTAGTGTTACTTAAGTCCTGTATAGTAAGGACTTACGCAAAATATTAAGTTATATAGCATTTGTAGGGTTTAAAAGCTGTTCACCCATATTATAGATGTAGTGGTTATGCGTAAGTCCTGATAATTTATATATCTAAATCATTAAACCGTCAACAAAATTAATGAATGTAGATAAAAATAATTTTAAGTTGTAACGGTTTATATGGACTTTTCAGGGTCATCTACTTCAAGGAAAGCAATTACTAGTAATAGTAAAACTTAGTCTTGTTGCTTTTCAGAATTGTATTATTCATATTTCATACCCCTGATAAAGTACAAAAAAGATGCCTAAAAAAGCCTATCTCAAATCCTACTTGAGCGAAACAGAAATCAAAAACCGCTATCTCCAAATTAGAGATAGAGTAGAGTCTCGGCGCTGGCACTTGCTGTGGTTAGTGTCTCAAAATTGGACTATTAAAGAAGCGGCTCAAGCTTTGGGTCTTAATTATGATTATGCTAAGGATATAGTTAAAAGTTACAATGAAAAAGGGCCCGATGGTATTTTGAACCGACGGAAAACCAGGAAATTTTACCCTTCTCACGCTTTATTAAGTCTAGAACAACAAGAGCAATTACGCATAGCGCTTAAAAGCCCACCTAAAGGCCAAACAGCATGGACAGGGCCAAAAGTTGCAGAATGGATTGCTAAGACAATTGGACGGGATAGCGTTTCTCCCCAGCGTGGTTGGGAATACATGAAAAAATGTAGTTCAAATATCTGATACAGCTTTAAATATCCAGCTATTCAGCTTAATCAAAAACTGTTGGTTGTACAGGAGTCAATTTGATAAATGTCTAACATTTTTTTGTAGTGTTATCAACTAAATATTTACCATCTTATTAGCTCGTCTAGACTAAAATTGTTGGTAAAGATCAATATAATTAATACCTCTACCCTACAAGAAGAGGAAATGCTTTCTCCTTTCCTACCAGATGAAGGGAAGGAGAAAGAACTTAGTAAACATTAGTCTGGCTATTAATTTAGAGATATAACCTTCCTACTTCTTATCCTGGGAGATATTAAGGTTGGGTTCTCCACTCCTGAAAAAGACTTTTTCAGCAAGCCGTACTTATCTCTTCTGCTTCTTAAAAAAACTTTTTCAGCAGACCCTAGCTATTTTCTAATCGTTGCAATTTCTTTTTTGCCCAGTCTCGTAGTTCTTCATCTGGATCGTTTGCTACTCTGTCTCGTAATAGTGGGACTGTTTGCGAATGGCCTGGATATTCTGTGACTATTGTTCTTAGTGCCATTTGTCGATGGTTCTCCTCCCAATGTCCTTCACGTTGAAAGGGGTCATTGATAACAATGTGATAAAACAACTCAAAAATTCCCGGTTCATGTTTCCAGGCAGTAACTATTTGTCGCAGGGCTTCACCACGAACACTTGAACTATTATCAGATTCTAGCCTTTGTTTAAGTAAATCAAAAATCCCCGGCTGATGTTTCCAACCATTTGCTATTTGTCGCAGAGCTTTACCACGCACACTCGAACTATTATCAGATTCTAGCCTTTGTTTAAGTAAATCAAAAATCCCCGGCTGATGTTTCCAACCATTTGCTATTTGTCGCAGAGCTTCACCACGCACACTCGAACTATTATCAGACTCTAGGCTTTGTTTGAGTAAATCAAAAATTTCCGGCTGCTGTTTCCAACCATTTGCTATTTGTCGCAGAGCTTCACCACGAACACTCGAACTATTATCAGACTCTAGACTTTGTTTGAGTAAATCAAAAATTCCCGGCTGATGTTTCCAACCAATAGCTATTTGCCGCAGAGCTTCACCACGAACACTCGAACTATTATCAGACTCTAGGCTTTGTTTGAGTAAATCAAAAATTCCCGGCTGATGTTTCCAACCAATAGCTATTTGTCGCAGAGCTTCACCGCGAACACTCGAACTATTATTAGACTCTACCCATTGTTTAAGTAAATCAAAAATCTTCGGCTGATGTTTCCAGCCAGTTGCTATTTGTCGCACCGCTTCACATCGCACATCCCAATTCTTATCAAACTCTACCCTTTGTTTAAGTAAATCAAAAACCCCCAGCGGATGTTTCAACCCAGTTGCTATTTGTCGCACTGCTTCACGTCGTACATTCGGGTCACTATCAGAGACTACTCTTTGTTTAAGTAAATCAAAAATTCCCGGCTGATGTTTCCAACCAGTCGCTATTTGTCGCAACACTTCAACTCGCACATACCAGTCACCATCAGACACCATCCTTTGTTTGAGTAAATCAAAAACCCCCGGCTGATGTTTCCAACTAGTCGCTATCTGTCGTACTACTTCACGTCGCACATCCCAATTCTGATCAGACACTATCCTTTGTTTGAGTAAATCAAAAACCCCTAGCTGATGTTTCCAAGCAGTCGCTATCTGTCGTACTGCTTCGCGCCGCACAGCCCAATTTTCATCAGACTCTACCCTTTGCTTGAGTAAATCAAAAATTCCTGGCTGATGTTTCCAACCAGTCGCTATTTGTCGTAGCGCTTCACGTCGCACATCCGGCTCATCATCAGACTCTACCCATTGTTTGAAGAAATCAAAAATTCCTGGTTGATGTTTCCAACTAGTTGCTATTTGTCGCAGTGCTTCACGTCGCACATCCAGGTCATAATCAAACTCTGTCCATTGCTTGAGTAAATCAAAAATTTCCGGCTGATGTTTCCAACCAGTCGCTATTTGTCGCAGTGCTTCACATCGCACATCCGGGTCATCATCAAACTCTGTCCATTGCTTGAGTAAATCAAAAATTTCCGGCTGATGTTTCCAACTAGTCGCTATTTGTCGCAGTGCTTCACATCGCACATCCGGGTCATCATCAGACTCTGCCCATTGCTTAAGTAAATCAAAAATTTCCGGCTGATGTTTCCAACCAGTCGCTATTTGTCGCAATGCCTCACTACGCACGCTCGAAATATTATCAGACTCTACCTTTTCTTTAAGCCAAGTATAGGTTAAAGGGTCATCCCTCCAGGTTGTAGCCACTACTTCTACAGCTTGAGTACGAATTTTAGAAACTAAGGCTGTATTTTTCTCATAAATTTCTTTAGAGTAACTATCAGAACTATCATAAGATTGGTAAGAATAATCAAGGTCATACCTAGTCAAATCTTTTAACCTATTTAATAAAAGATATCCCATATCACCAATACTATGACGACTCCTAACTTCAAGCAAACACTGACCAGCCAAAAATAAATTCAGAAACTTTTTTTCTTCTCCATCTTGCTCCATCAAATAACAAATAATCTCTCCCACAAACTTAGCATCTATCATCCCTACAATCAAACGCAAAACTTCATGCCATTTTTCATCTTGCCAGTGCTGACCAAAAACTTCTTCAATAAGTCTGTCTTGAGATATTTTCCGTTCTTTTTCAAACTGCCAAACAAAACTCCAAGCACAAAAATATTCTAAAAAAGTTCGATGCACAAAAGCATAATATTCTGCGCCAACAAAACACAAAATAAAATTCCGACTTCGCAACTGTTCCATCAGTGCCCTAGCTACAGTTTTTGGATCATTAATATCTTCACTTTTTAGATAATCTCTAATAATTTTTTCTAAATCATTTCCATGAATCAAGTTACCAGCTAAACCTGCCTTATTTTCCTGCATAAAAAAAGCTACCTGACGCAAAATTGTTTGCTTATCTTTATAGTCAATAGTCATTGGGTTAAGACGGGCATCAACTAGGGCCCTTTCTGCATCCCACTGCTGCAATAAAACCCGGGAAGCTTGGTTATAAAGTTCTGCTCTATCTCTTGGCAATTCTTGATGACGATTCAAAATAGCCATCATAGTTAATAAAAGTGGATTTCCCGACAATTCTTGAATAGCCAAAGAATCCTTAATTGCCCGTTTTAATCTTTCCCTTTTCCTCTCCCTTTCCTCCTCATCTTGATAAGTCAAATAGTGCCAACGTTGAATAAAATCTTCAACTTTTTCCTCTTCCAAATCTTGTAACATAAAATGATAAAATTCAGCATCTCGAAGTTTTTGTGACTTATAACCAATTACACGGGAAGTAACAATAACTCGCACATTTTTATATTCATTAGTAAACCTATGAATATCAGTAATTATTTCTTCTCGTTTAGCATGGTTGAAAACTTCATCTAACCCATCAAACATCATAATTGCATCACCTTGTTGCAATTTAGCATGAATTTCTTGTTGAGGTAAATGGCAACTTATACCACTACCTTTTTCGAGAAAACTTAGAAAACTATTAAAGTTATTCCCATCATAGTTACGCACATAAGTCCGCAGTTCAATTAATAGAGGAATAGGGTTTAAAGATAAATCTTTTAGAGGTAATTCTGCCCATTTTAAAGCGATATATTGTAATAAAGTAGATTTACCAGAACCGGGATCTCCCAGAATAACTAAATATTGATAGTTGCTATCTTTTATTAATTCTAAAACCGAGCGAGTCTGTTGCTGAAAATACCTATGTCGAAGACTTTCTATTTGTTCTTGAGAAAGTTCTGTATCCAATTGCCCAGTCTCCTTCAGTCGTTGGAGATATTCTTTAGGAATTTCATGTACTTGAGGCATGAATTCTTGAGACTCCCGCACATTTTGGGGAATAAACATTCGCCATAATTTCAATTCATTATAACCATAACCACTTG
>JAKQYG010000068.1 GCA_023356515.1 Trichodesmium sp. MAG_R04
CTTACTTATGATGATGTGGATGAAATGCTACAGTTGAAGATTAAGCTAGAACCAGAAATTCATGCTCTGAATGATTGGGCGAAACAAAGATTTAAGTGGCGACAGTCACAAGGCTCGATTAGTATATATATGCCAGAGTCGGTAATTAAAGTTAAAGGTGAAGGTGAAGAAATTACAGTAGAAGTATTAGATGATCCACCTTCAAGACAGCTAGTAGCGGAGATGATGATTTTAGCAGGGGAAGTGGGGGCAAAATATGGTCAAAAAAATAATATTCCTCTACCTTATCGTAGTCAACCTCAACCGGAACTTCCGCCAGATGCAGAACTAATCTTGTTGCCACCAGGGCCAGTTCGTTCTACAGCTATGCGCCGATGTATGCCGAAAAGTGAAATGGGTACTATACCTGCTCGTCATGCAAGTTTGGCTTTAGAAACTTATGTTCAGGTGACTTCTCCTATTCGGCGTTATAGTGATTTATTGGCCCATTTTCAGATTAAGGCTCATTTGCGGGGAGATCCGTTACCTTTTACTCTAGAACAGATGCAAGAAATGGTGATGAGTTTAGTTCCGGCGGTGAAGGAAGCTTCTAGTGTAGAAAGGTTTACTAACCGTTATTGGGGATTAGAATATTTACGGCGGAATTCGGATGAGGTTTGGCAAGCTTTGATAATTCGGTGGTTGAAAGAGGAAATTAATTTAGGGTTGGTGTTGTTGGAAGAGTTGGGCTTAGAGTTGGCGATGCGGTTTGGTCGATCGGTGGAGGTTGGCGATCGTCTAGAGGTAAAGGTTGCTCATGCTGACCCTCGTAGGGATGAGATTATATTTCAAGAAATAATTTCGAGTCTAGAAAAATCAACAAAAGAGGGGGTGGGAGAGTAGGGAGTAGTGGCACGTCAAGCTTAAAAATGTGGGTTAGAAAACCTAACCCCCCAACCTTCCTTCCCTGCAAGAACCTAAAAATTATAAGGGTTCAGGAAACTGAAATATTATGATAAATGACTGCCAAAATTATATTACCTATTCCCTTAACTTTAAAGCATTCATAGCTGCCTTAATTAAATGAAAAAAATGAGGTTGAGAAACATCGATTTTTTTTGCATCATTTCGACTTTTTCCTAATAAACCAAATTTTTTTCCTTGTTTAATGGCTAAGACTTCGCCACGATTATTTTTGATTCTTAATTCTTGGGTTTCTCCTATTTGATAAATACTGCAAGTATAGAGGCGATCGCTGTAATAAAATTCTGTTGTTTGGGGTAAGTTTGATGAGTTTTGGTTACCAGAAACTTTTTGAGGTAAACGTATGCCGACTAATTCTAATTCAATAGAAGTTTCACCATTAAAAGTGTTTTTGCGCAATTTGTAAGTAATATCAACTAATGGAGGTAGACGAAAATAATCTCCCCAACGCCAAGCGATCGCCTTGATTATTTCTGATTTAATTAAAGTTAATTTTATATGCTCTGAACCAACAATTTTCTGTTCCGCAACTCGGACATTAGAAGTCCAAAAAATCGGAGATTTATTTTCAATTCCGCAGGGATGAAGTAAATCTATTTGATGATAAAGGTCAAAATTTAGTTCCTTAAATTCGGCTTCAGCATCAATAGTAATTAAAGGTTTTAAGTGATGAATTTCTAAACATTGATGAGCAAACTCACTCAAACGAGAGCGAAATTTATCTAAATTTTCCCCAGGCAAAGAAAACCCCCCCGCTGCTTTATGACCACCATATTTTTCTAATAGGTCGTCACAAAATTGTAAACCTTCAAAAACATGAAATTCAGGAATACCACGAGCGGAACCCCGAATTGTAGAGATTCTAGAAGATGAAGCTAACATCATCCCTGGAGACCTTGCCAAATCTGTACCTGGCTCTTGCTCCTGCTCATAACTGCCAATAAAAACAGGCACCCCATAACGTTCAACCAACCGGGAAGCAACAATACCAATAACCCCATGATGCCATCCTGGTTGCACAACTACTAACACCCTTTCCTGCTCAAAATTTATCTGACTCTCCTCGCACCAAGCGATCGCTTGGTGTTCAATTTCTGCACATAACTCCTGCCGTGTTTGATTAATTTCTTGACATTGTTTTGCCCTTATTGCCGCCAATTCTGTGTCATCCGTCGTTAAAAGTTCGATGACAATTTGTGGATCAGCAATACGCCCCACTGCATTAATACGAGGACCGAGGCGAAACCCGATGTCATCTGGTTTTAGAGATTTTTGCTTCTTAGTTTCTTTCAAGTTTCCCTGCTCTTGTGCTTTGATATCAGACACTTGAATTAATGCTCGTACTCCCGCCAACTGGGAATGGGGTAAAAGTTGCAACCCTTGTTTCACCCAGCGACGGTTAACTCCAGTTAAGGGTGCCAAGTCAGCAATAGTACCTAGGGTAAATAATTCTAGCAGTAAGTTCCTTAAACCTGAAAGTTTGTCCAAACGTTTTGCCAGAGATACTGCCAAAATGTAAGCAACTCCCACACCTGCCACACTGTGATAAGGAGAAGTTTTAGAGATAAGTTTGGGGTTAAGGATAGCGTTAGCAGGCGGTAGGTTGGGTGGAATGTCGTGGTGATCGGTAATAATAACATTTAAACTAAGTTCCCGTGCTCTGGCAATAGGTTGATAAGCAGAGATACCATTGTCTACAGTGAGAATGAGACTGACTCCTTCTTGATAAAATTCTTCGATAATGCGTTCATTAATACCATAACCTTCCTGCATTCTACTGGGGATAGCATAGTCAACTTTTGCTCCCAAGTGTTGAAGGCTACGCAATAATAAAGCAGTGCTAGTCATGCCATCTGCATCATAGTCGCCACAGATAGCAATTTTTTGCTTTTGGGAAATTGTGGTTTGTAATAAGTTAAGAGCGATCTCTAGGTCGGGAAATTCTTGTATTGGAGAGGGTAGTTTTATTGACTCAGGGTTTAAGAATGCTTGCGCTTCTTCAATGGTAGAAATATCACGGTTAATGAGACTCTGAGCTATTAAAGGTGATATTTGTAGATTTCTAGCCAATTTTTTAGCAGTTTCTGGTTGTTCTGGATGTATCAACCACCTTTGGTTAGGTAATTTTTGTTGTTTTAGTTGGGAGTGAGGTTGATTTTGCATTATTATAACTTATTAATAACTTAAGTATAGCATTACGCACAAGTAAAAAGTTAATCTCTCCTTGCTCCCCCAGGGTTTTTTCATTCTCGGAAAAAGACAGATAGGGAGATAGGAGAACTTGAGGGAAAATAGACTGAAAATTAGGTCAAAAGCATTAACAGTAAAATTTTCACCTATTACAACCGTTTTCTTTCTCTATAATGGTTTCAGCTCTTTTTAGCATAGTAGGGTGATATTTCCCTTACTACATACTGAGTTATTTGGAGATACACTTTTTTTCTATTCCCTATTTCCTGAAAAATTAACTCTTAGCTCATTGATGATAACCTGTAGAGAACAGGCAATTCAATTACAAATTCTGTACCATTATTAACTAAAGAATTACAGTAAAAATTCCCACCATGTTTTTCAACAATTATTTGATAACTCAGGGATAATCCCAAACCCGTACCTTTTCCTATAGGTTTTGTTGTATAAAATGGTTCAAATATTCTATTTTTGACTTCTTCTGGTATTCCTAGTCCGTTATCAATAATACGGATAGATATATAGTCTTTATTGATAGCTTCTGTCTTAATTATTATCTGGGGTTGTATAGAACAAGATTTAAGGTTAGATTTTTCCCATGACATTTCTAAAGCATCAATACCATTAGCCAAAATATTCATAAAAACTTGATTAATTTGACTAGCTAAACATTCAACTAATGGCAGATCACCATATTCTTTAATTATTTCAATGTTTGGATATCCTGCCCTAGGTTTAAGGCGATTTTGCAAAATTAGTAGAGTACTATCTATACCTTCATGAATATTAACTTGTTTCTGACTAGATTCATCATGCCGAGAAAAGTTGCGCAAGGATAAAACTATTTCTTGAATTCTTTTCGAACCTTCTTCCATAGAATCAAGTAAACTAGGAAAGTCTTTTCTTATAAAATCTATGTCTATTATCATTTCTATATCTAGAATTTCAGCTACCGGCTCTGGATAATTTTCTTTATACAGGTTAAGTAAATATAATAAATTTTCTGTATAATTTCTAGCAGGTTTAATGTTACCATATATAAAGTTAATAGGGTTATTGATTTCATGGGCAACCCCTGCAACTAACTGACCTAAACCTACCATTTTTTCATTCTGTATTAATTTAGCTTGAGTTTGTTTTAACTTATGTAGTGTTTGTTCTAGGTCTGTATTTTTTTCTTTTAATTCTTGAGTTCTTTCATCAACTTTGATTTCAAGAATACGATTGTAATTAGATAGTTCCTGATATGAATTTTCTAACTGTTGAATCATTTCATTAAAGGTGTTAGCTAGGAAACCAATTTCGTCTTTAGTTAATACTGGCACTTTTTGAGTTAGATCCCCTTTACTTACTAACTTAGCTGTATGAGCAATTGCCAAAATTGGTCCTACAATTTGACGACCTAATAATAACATAGCTATTGCTGTAACTAAAGCTAATATTAAACTGATTGCTAAAATTGAACTAGCAAGACTACGAGCGGATGCAAATGCTTCTGTTTGGTCTATTTCTGCTAATAATGCTAGATCTTGATATTCTAGCCAACGATAAACACCAATAACTGGGACATCCTTGTAATTTCGATACAAACCTTCACCATTCTTGCGATTAATAGCATCATTAATACCTTTACTACTAATACCATCGGGAAATTCCTCTGAACCAAATTTTTTGGCTGATACAAATACATTTATCCTTGAAAAGCTATTACCAATATTACCTACTAAATAGATTCTTGCTGTTTGTCCTAACCCTGCCTGCTCTCTAATAATAGAATCAATTCTTTCTAGGTTAAGATGGCTAGCTAACATTCCTAATAATTTACCATTATCATTGAGAATAGGAATAGCAAAGCTAATAATGGGTTGACCTGTTTCAGCATTGCGGTAAAGGTTTGATATTAAGTTATATTTTGGAGTTTTTGTTACTTCACTATATTGGGTTAGCGCTTGATATTTGCCTACTTTATTGGAATTACTGGAAACTAAAATTCTACTACTTTTGCTTAGAATAAAAATTTCTTGCAAGTTATTCATATTATTAACAAAAGATTTTAAAGAAGTAAATAGTAAAGTTTCAGCTGAGTCATATTCTGGTGTAGATTTTTTACTTGTTAATAAGATTTTTGCTTGCTTATTAATTTCTGGTAACTCAGCGATCGCTAAGATACTTCTACGCTGATCTAATATCCAATTATTAAGTTCATTTTCTTTAAGTTTTATAGCAAAATTTAGGCAATCAAATACTGATTCTTTTAAAGATGCTCGTGCCTTATTAAAAGTCGTATATCCGACAATTAATATTGTTATTAACGACAAAATTAAAAAAGAACCTACGATTTGAACTAGAATGCTTTTTTTCCAAAAGTACATGATTTAATAATCTAATTTTTAATCGTTTTACATTATCTTTAACTCTAAGTTTTTGACTGAGCAAATATTTCTTTAATTCGCTTAATAGCTTGGTCTGTTGCTACAGTGGGTGATAAGCCTTTAGTTAACACTTTTGCCATTGCTTTTCCCCAAATATTTTCTGAATCTATCTGAGAATAAGCGGGGTTGATTGAATTGTGAAGTAAACGAGTCTGATATTTAGTAAATTGTTGGGATGCAACAGAAATATGGGGGTCTTTTGTATTACTCCAAAAGGGATCTTTCCAAAGTTCAGGCATAATTGGAAAATAACGACCTTTTGCACCTTTAATATAAGACCCTAAATTATCTGGTTTTACCAAGTATGAGAGAAAATTTTTCGCCAATTTAGGATTAGGAGAAGATGTAAAAATTACAGGTTCTTTAACAGATACTAAATATTTTGGAGCAGTTCCATTAGGATTATTTGGAAACTCTATCGTTCTCATTTGATTCAAATAAATGTCTTCATCTTCTTGTTGAGAACTTGGAATTGACATACTTGGATTAATTGTCATTAAAGTCTTGCGATTCAGGAAACTAGTATTATTATCAGAATTACTCCATGTCACTGCTTGAGGTGGCACATACTCATTTTTATACAAGCTAGTATACCAGTCTAAAATATCAATAATTTTTTGTCTAACCGCTGGTTTATCTACTTGTAATTTGCCTTTTTGATCTACGATTTGTACATTGTTAGCCTCCAAGATTTGTTTAAATATAATATAAGTATCTGTACTATTAATAGACATGGGCAAACCCAAGGCATAAATATCGTTTTGGCCTTGTTGACGCAAAACTTTTTGTGCCTTTTGCCAGAACAGCCAAAACTCATCCCACTTTTCCGGTATTTCTTCACCTAAACCTACATCACGAATTAAATCAAACCAATAGTGAATATGGATACTTTGCTGCATTATTGGTACAGTATAATTAGAAGATTTTGACTCAACTTTATTATACAAATAAGTAGAATTCAGCACAGTATTATCGTAGGATTTTTTTACAGGTTTAATTACATCTGAAACATCTACCAATTTTCCTTCCCTTGCCCATTGGGCAATTAAAGTAAAATCTGCTCTTTCAGAAAAGAAAATATCAGGTGTTTTACCTACTTCCAAGCCTTCAATAGCTGCTTGTAAAATATCATCCTCACTGAAAAACAAAAGTTTAACTTTGTTATCTGTTTTTTCTTCCCACTTAGCAACTACTTTTTTCAGAGCTTCTTCTTGCTCCGGATAGTATCCTCTATTCCACCAAATTGTTAATAGTTTGTTTGATTGAGGTTCTTGGATATTATCTTGTTCTACATTTATTCTACAATTAACTAATATAAAACCGAGTATAAATAACCCTGTTAAGCTGAATAATTTACGTCTTGTAATCATGTGTTTTATCATATATTTTAGTTGGAGTTTAAACTTTAAATTTTAGCATTTTAATTTAATAATTGGTTAACTATTAAGCGAATATTTCTTATATTTTAGGATAAGTAAGTTCTTTGATTTTAACCATAAAGTTATATTTGTTAATGCTCCTCCTAGAACTAACAGTGGTGTCAACCAGTCACCTAATTTAACATATAGAGTTTGGGTCTTTCGCCGATAAATTCTAGTTGTGTAGGTTTCATAAGTATTAATTCCTGATAGCCAAATTGTTCTACCATGGGGGTCTACAACTCCAGAATAACCTGTATTTGTCGCTCGTACTGCCCATCTATCATTTTCTATGGCTCTCATTACATCTTGAGCATGGTGTTGAGCCGGCATTGCAGAACTATAATGAGCGTTATTAGCGGCAGTTAAAATAAATTCTCCTCCTGCTAATGTTTGTCTCCTAAATACTTCAGAAAAGGCTGAATCATAACAAATACCGACTATTGCTTTTCCAAAGGGCGTATCAAATATTTGATCTATTTTTCCTGGTACTAAATGAGCATCTAAAGGTGAGAGTTTATCTATTAGTTTTCCTAACACTTTATTAAAGGGAATATATTCCCCTAGAGGTACCAATTTCATTTTGTCGTAACGGCTGAATATTTCTCCTTTACTATCAATAGTAAATAAGCTATTTGTCAGATTCTTCTCTTGTTTACCATAACCTCCTGCCCAAACTATCACTTCTTTCTCTAAAATTGCTTTATAAAAAGAAAGGAATCTAAGATTATTTTGATTTGTCCAGATAAAAGGTAAAGCCGTTTCTGGAGTTAATACAGCATCAACATTTTCCTCTGCTAGTTTTTTATATCCTTGAGTATAACCTTCTAGGGCATGAGACCAACCTCCGGAATTCAGTTTAATTTCATTGGGAATATTTCCTTGAATAATTCCAACTTTTAAAGCTGCTTTTGATTTTGCCTCTAAAGGAGTATTATATATACTAAACCCTATAATGTGGAAAAATATTAAAGTTATTATTGGCAGAAGGAAAAAGTAAGATTTAAAAAGAGATGCTACATCCTGCTTATTAAATTTTGCTTGAAGAAAAGCTTCCCCAAATAAAGCATTTACTGTGACAATAGCTGCTGTAATTGTAATTGGCCCTGATAACTGACTAAGATGTAAAATTACTAAATTGTGGTTGCTCTGAGTAAAAGCTAGAGAAGTCCACCAAAGATTTCCTAAACTCCAGATTTTCTCTAAACAACACCATAAAGTTATCCCTAATAAAACTCTGGTAAATGGGGATATTTTATCTGAGAAAAATATAGGGGTTAAAAGCCCAAATAAACAGGCCCAAATAGCAACTAAAATCGCTCCCCAAAAGGTGATGAAAATCCAGCAAAATAGAGCGATCGCTAGACTTGCTAACCAAGGAACTCCTAACCAAGTCATAGGATGAATTCCGGTTATCCAAAACAAAGCTAGACCATGATAACCTATTCCCCAAGCTAAACCTAATAAAAATTTATTAAAGGATTTTTCCTCTTGAATTACTAATGCCCAGAGAGGAGCTAAAACTACCCATCCAAGAAACCATGCACCAACAGGTGCTGTAGTCATTCCCATTAAAAGGCCACTAATAAATGTTATGAATAAGTAGGTAAACATAAATAAAAAAAAGCTGGGAGTAGGTAGAGGGAACCTACATTTGACATCCATAGATCGCATTGACATCCTTCCCGGCCTAAAGGCACGGAGAAACAACCGAGCCTTACCCCCTCGGCGGGTTGACATCCCACAGGCTGCTGCTACTTTGGCAGTAGTCTTATGCTTACCGACCTGTCCGTTTAAAGTCTCAGACTGCCTACCTGCGACTAATATATTTCTTGCAGCATTTTCGTCTCTATCATTTTTCGTACCACAATTAAAACATTCCCACTCACGAATTGATAAATCTAATTTTCCACCTTTAAATTCACAACAAGAGCAAAATTGAGATGTGGGCTCCCAACGGCTTATAACTCTGAAATCACGACTATATTTTTCCGCAAATCCATTCTAAAAATGTTCTGAATGTTCTCCAGGCGTGTTTCCGAAATTACTCTTGATAATTTCCGATTCTTAACCATTCCAGAAACGTTCAAATCCTCTAAAACAATTGTTTGGTTTTCACAAATTATTTTAAATGTTGTTGTAGTTCAGAATTAGTCGGTTTTTTGTTTCAAGGTTTGTACTTTTCCTGACAGCAAGCTAGACTATCATTCCAGACAACACGGATACAACCCTCCGAGCCTTGCTCATCGGTGTTTTTATCCCAATGTTGGATATATACGGTACTTAAATCTTACCTTCATAGAATGACTTTTAAACTAAAGAATATAATAACATAATCTGTGGGAAAAAATCAACTAAAAAGTCGCCCTAAAAGGGCGAAGCTTTAAACCCAATTTTTCGGTAAACATAAGAATAATTCAGGACTTACGTAGTGTCGCCGTATAGAGTGTATTTTTGGTCATAAATTTAGATATTTACAAAATAAGTAGGGCCTTTGAGTAGATCCTGTAAGAATTAATTTTACATTTTGTTATAAATATTTCTTTCAATGAGTACGCTATAGCAATCCTATTTGATTTGTAATATTTTTCTGGTAGTTAGTAGTCAGTAGTCAATAGTCAGAGTTTTCAAGGTTTTCAGCTACAATTAACTATTAGAGAAATGATCACAACCAATTTAGGACTAATATATATATTATAGCTAAGTAAGTTTTGATGCTGCAACTATTTTTCCTCCAATATTTGTTGAATACGGTTTCATAACTATACCATTTAATGTAATGGTTGAGAAGCTAATAGCTGATACTTGAATATTTATATTACAAGTAGATGTATATTGATGCTCAAGCCTAACTACAAACAAATATTTATTCTTCCATATATTCTTCTATTTCCATTATTTCTTCAGATTCTGTTGCCGGAACTAAAGCAACTTCTGCTATAGCATCTGCATCATCGAGTCTTTGGACCCTGACACCTGTCGCACTACGAGATTGAATAGAAATAGCATCTATTGCTTGACGAATAATAATTCCTTTTGTAGTAATTATCATCAATTCCTCTGCCTCGTTTACTACTCGCAAAGCGGCTACTTGGTCTTGTTTCTTTTTATTCTGTTTAAACTTAGTAGCAATGCGACCTTTACCACCTCGGTTTTGTAGAGTAAATTGAGAAACTGGCACTCGTTTTCCATAACCATTTGTCGTAATCACTAAGACCAAAGCTCCCGTGTTATTAGTGTCAGGAATTTCATCAATTTCTACCTCTTCTATTTCATCAGTTTTTATTTGTAACTCTTCCTCTTCTAGTTCTAAATTTGTTTCATCTATATCAGCAATTTTTGCTACCATTGAACTGGGTAAAATATCCATACTAATTAACTCATCACCTTTGATAAGTTTCATGGATTTTACTCCTCTAGTATTGCGACCTAAAGGGCGTAACTGTTTATCATCTGTTCTAAAATGAATTGCCATTCCATAACTAGATCCAATAATCACACTATCGTCAACCTTGGCTCTTCTTACCCATCTTAAACTATCACCTTCTGCAAGAGAAATAGCGATTAATCCATTAGAGCGAATATTAGAAAATGCGGATAAAGCTGTTTTTTTGATATATCCACCTTTAGTTAACATAACTAAATATTCGTCATCAATAAATTCAGAAACAGGGACAATAGAAGTGACTTTTTCCTCTCTAGGAATTGGTAACATTTGTACGATTGGCACCCCCCGCGCGACGCGAGAACCAATAGGAATTTGATAAGCACTTAAACAGTAAACAACACCCCTTTGGCTAAAGAATAAAATACTGTCATGGTCATAACAACTGAGAAAATGTTCGACTACATCATCTTCTTTCATTTTAGTGCCAGCTTTACCGCGAGTTGCTCGACTTTGAGCTTCAAAAGAATTAACTGGCATCCGTTTAATATAGCCTTGTTCTGTTAATAAAATAATGGCTTTTTCATTGGCAATTAAATCTGTATCATCTAGCTCTCCTTCTGCTAGTTCAATTACAGTTCGTCTGGGTGTTGCATGACGTTTTTTGATTTCTATAGCTTCAGTTTCGATAATTTCTAGAATGCGTTCCCGTTTAGCTAAAATATCTTGTAAATCAGCAATTTTTAGTAGTAATTCTTCATGTTCTTTATGAATTTTATTTGCTTCTAATGCAGTTAATCTTCTTAACTGCATTTGTAAAATTGCATCAGATTGAATTTCAGATAAACCATAATCTTCCATTAATTCTTGTTTAGCAGTAGGGCTATCAGCAGCATGACGAATCAATTGAATAATTTCATCTAGGTTATCTAAAGCAATTAGTAAACCCTGCAATAAATGGTCTCTTTCTTCAGCTTTGCGCAGTTCATATTCAGTTCTTCTGGTGATAGTTTCTACCCGAAATTCTAGGAAAACTTCCAGGTATTTTTTTAGGGTTAATAACTGGGGTTCGGAATTTACCAGTGCTAAAATATTGGCTCCGAAATTTGCTTGTATGGGAGTTTGTTTGTAGAGATTATTCAGTACAACTCTAGGATAAGCATCTCGTTTAAGTTCGATTACGATTCGCATTCCAGTTCTATCGCTCTCATCTCGGATATCAGAAATACCCTCAATTTTTTTGTCATTAACTAGTTCAGCAATTTTTTCAATTAATGCTGCTTTGTTGGTTTGGTATGGTAACTCGGTGACAATAATAGCTTCTTTGTCAGGACGACCTCTTTGTTCGATAGTTTCTATTGTAGCAACACCACGCATAGTGATGGAACCGCGACCAATGGTGTAAGCATCCCTAATACCAGATTTCCCTAGGATTTGAGCCCCTGTAGGAAAATCAGGACCGGGAATATACTGCATTAATTCATTTTCAGTTATTTCTAAGTTGTGAATTAGTGCAACTAAACCATCAATTAATTCTCCCAAATTATGGGGAGGAATATTAGTTGCCATCCCCACTGCAATTCCAGAGGAACCATTGAGAAGTAGTTGGGGAACACGAGAAGGGAGTACCAACGGTTCTTGCTGAGAACCATCAAAATTATCGGCAAAATCTACTGTTTCTAAATCAATATCTCGCAACATAGCATCGCAAGTTAACAGTTGCAGACGACATTCTGTGTAACGCATAGCAGCAGGAGGATCATTGTCTACAGAACCAAAGTTACCATGGCCTTGAATTAGTGGCGATCGCATTGAAAAATCTTGAGCCATTCGCACTAAAGCATCATATACTGCTGTATCACCATGGGGATGGTATTTACCTAGTACTTCTCCCACTACACGAGCACATTTCCGAAAAGGGCGCTCTGGAGTTAAACCTAGTTCGTGCATAGCATAAAGTATGCGACGATGTACAGGTTTGAGACCATCTTTAGCATCTGGCAATGCCCGACCTACTATTACGCTCATAGCATATTCTAGGTATGATTGGGACATTTCATTGCGCAAATCGGTTGGTACAATTCGTGACTC
Source organism: Trichodesmium sp. MAG_R04 (assembly GCA_023356515.1). Lineage (GTDB taxonomy): Bacteria > Cyanobacteriota > Cyanobacteriia > Cyanobacteriales > Microcoleaceae > Trichodesmium. The sequence continues at coordinate 12,480 of JAKQYG010000068.1, forward strand.
AGAAGTGGTCATATAATGAAAAACTCCATTAAATTTATAATTAACTAGGAATCAACCAAAAAAAATTGGAAAATTAGACTTTTTATTTTTAGAATTATAGCAGGTTTTGCCTGCATCTTTATCCTCA
>JAKQYG010000069.1 GCA_023356515.1 Trichodesmium sp. MAG_R04
GGGTTTCTACACCATCAACCATTAAATAGTGGGTGCTGTTACGGGTGACTCTCCCAGCTTCAAAAAATGCTGGAACTAGAAAATGAGCATCAAACTGACCAAGTTCTGCTGCAATAACATCTGTTTCTATTGGGTAGTGACCCCGTAGAGTAGAGTCAGAACGACTGACAACTAGAAAATCTTGGATATTTGATTTAGCGATCGCCTCTGTCAGATTATGTGTGACTTCTCCTATCACAGTTGCTGCTTGTTCGGGAGTCAGAGCACGGGTATTGGAGAGGATAAAAAATATGGGACATTCATCAAGTAATCCTAATTTTAGGGTTTCCACATCCCACTTAGTAAGAAGTAGACAACTATGAACAGTTTGGGAGCCTGTGGGGTCGTCATCTATAACAATAATTTTAGGTTTGTTGGTAGTCATATTTTTGGGTACATAATCTAATTTTAGAAAAAAATGGCTAGAGGGAATAATTAAATAACCCCTAAATTTCCATTAAACCCAAATCCCTTTCTAGGTTGGGTTGAACGACAGTGAAACCTAACAAAGCTATTATGTCAAGCTGAGGGCTTATATCTTCATATTCTTGGGCCCAAATTACAGAAAATGCCAAAAGAGGCGATCGCCTACCCCAGAAATACATGGAACCCAAATCCCTTTGTCGGTTGGGCTTTCCCTTGTCCCCTTTGATGGTTGCTTTGTACCTCAAGCCTTTGGATGACATTATGGCAGCTATGGGCTGTTTCTATGTGCGATTTATGGATGATTGGGTAGTTTTGGCCAGGACTCGGTGGCAGTTGTGGAAGGCCATATAGGCTGTTAATCAAGTTATGGAGGCCCTTTTGGATTAAAAACGCCCCGATAAAAAGTTTCTCGGACACATTTTTCGGGGGTTTGATTTTTTTGGTATTTCTTTCGTCAGGATGGCTGACGGGTAGCTAAGAAAACCATTTATGAGTAATTTTTAATATTCTCAGGACTTAAGCAAAGGTACCATTTGTAGTGTAATAATCTGAAATAATTACTAAAAAGACACTATACAGGACTTACGCAAATCCACCTTGAAAACGCTATATGTAGTGGCGAATGGCATTTGCTATCACTGGATGTAGTGCCCGTGCGTAAGCCCTGACTATATATAGCACCAGTACCTAAGTCCTGATTCTATACCTTCGCCGACAAATTTCAAAATCCCACAATTAAGGCATAGATTAATATGATAGTGATATAGCTATCCCTTGGCTCCGCCAACGCATTGCCCAGACTAGGAATATTTCCTCTCTGACAACTATTATTTACGTTCACGAAGTGTGGCGTTAGCCCTATCGCTCTTTTGTTAATTCCTTTGATTGGTTTGGCGGCTATAATAATCACCTACCCCATCATCTTTGAGTGGATACCTAAAAAGTGCTATAATTAAGCTGAAGCTAGCAAACCACTATGCCTTAACAAAGGTTTAGTATTAGGTTCGCGACCTCGAAAATTTTTAAACACTTCCATCGGATGCAAACTCCCACCTAATGCTAAAACTGTATCTCTAAACCGCTTACCACAAATAGCGATCGCTTGTTCATTTTCCAACCCAGCTTCTTCAAAAGCAGCAAAAGCATCAGCACTCAATACCTCCGCCCATTTATAACTATAATAACCAGCAGCATAACTACCAGCAAAAATATGCCCAAACACACACAAAAATGAATCTTCTGGTAATGGTTGTAAAACCATAGTAGTTTCAGCGATGCGGTTACGTACATCTACTATTGTTTCTTTACCACCTACTTTATAACGGTGATGGAGTTCAATATCAACTAAAGCAAAATGTAACTGACGCAACATTGCACTACCACTCATATAATTTCTAGCAGCCAAAAGTTTCTGATAATAATGTTCTGGCAAAGTCTCCCCTGTTTCATAATGTTTCCCCATTTCAAATAAAGTGGAGCGCTCATAACACCAATTTTCCATAAACTGACTAGGCAACTCTACTGCATCCCACTCCACATTATTAATACCTGCAGCACCCTCATAGTTAACTGTTGTCAGCATCTGCTGTAAACCATGCCCAAATTCATGGAATAGAGTTTCTACCTCACTAAAATTCATCAAACTAGGTTTACCATCGACAGGGGGTGTTTGATTACATTGCAAATAAGCTACAGGTAAACGCACAATAGTTTGACCATTCTCCATAATTTTACCACGAGTTATACAGTCATCCATCCATGCACCACCTTTTTTTTCAGTGGGACGACTATAAGCATCAAGGTAAAAATATGCAATAGGTGCGTTTGTTTCATCACTAACTTGAAAATAGCGTACATCTTCATGCCATACCGGCGCTTCCCCATCTGCAGCAGTAATATTAATACCAAATATCCGCTTTACCAAACTAAATAACCCATCAAGAACTTGTGGCAAGGGGAAATATGGTCGTAACTCTTCTGTTGTGAAGGAAAATTTATTTTCCCTCAGTCTTTCTGACCAAAAACTTATATCCCAATGTTTTAAGTCATTTCCTTCTGGAGCATTTTTGCTAGCAGCAAACTGTTTTAGTTCTTCTAAGTCTTTAACTGCAGCATTGTAACTAACACTGCGTAATTCTATCAACAATTTTTCTACTGCTTCCACACTAGGAGCCATTTTACTAGCAAGACTCAATTCTGCATAACTATTAAAGCCCAAAATTTCTGTTTTTTGTTGACGTAGCTTAAGAATGCGTTCAATTAAAGGATAGTTGTTTAACTCTTCACTAGAAGCGCGACTAATAAAAGCTTTATAAAGTTGTTCTCGCAATTCCCGTTTTTTGCTATGCTGCATAAAGGGTAAAAAACTAGGATAGTCGAGGGTGATGTGCCAGGGTCCGTTTTCTAGTGTAGTATTTTCTACTCCTTCATCTCTTGCAGCTTGAGCTGCTAGACTTAATAAACTGGTTGGTAAACCATCTACTTCTTCTTTTTTAGTTAATTTTAGCCTAAAAGCTTTGGTGGCGTCAAGAACGTTATTAGAAAATTTAGTAGAAAGTTCTGCTAATTCTAGTTCAATAGCATTGAAGCGTTGTCGTTTGTCTTCTTCTAAACCTACTCCTGAAAGTTCTGCTTCTCTGATGGCAGCTTCAACGATACGTTTTTGTCCTGAATCTAGGTTTTGCCAACTATCACTATTCCTTAAACTTTTAAACCCTTGATAAAGAACTTGACTTTGATTTAGTTTATTAGTAAATAATACTATTTTGGGTTGTACTTGATCATAAGCTTTTCGTAGTTCAAGACTATTTTTTACCCCCATTAAATGTCCTACTATTCCCCAACTCCATGTTAGACGATCTTCTAATTTTTGTAGAGGTTCTACTAGGTCACTCCATGTTGGTTTAACTGTTGCTTCTAAGTTGATTAGTTCTTGTTCTAATTCTGTCAGTAATTCTGTCATTGCAGGTACTACATCTTCTGGTTTGATAGACTCAAAAGGGGGTAATCCCTTACCAATTAGTAATGCTTTTTTTGTAACTGTTGTATTATTTTTCATAGATGGATTATCCTGATATTTTCATCATTATTATTGTGCATTTGAAAATTATAGCGTAACTACAAGATTAATAAAAATTCCCCTGGTATGAAGAAAGTATTTTTATAGACAACTTTTTTTCAATCTTGGAGGAACTGTATTAATTTTAGATCACAATAAGTTCGATTTTGAGCATTTCCACTCAAAATAGTAAATGGTTCTTCTGGTTCTCCTAAATTATTTAATACTAGAGTTGCACCAGTAAAATCTTGATTACAAGTATAATTATTAACAGTTACAATTGTCTTTAATCCTGTTTGCAAAGCAGCTTGTAAACCATGATGTGAATCTTCAAATACAATACAATTCTCCCTTTGAATATTCATTTTTTCTAATACATAATAGTAAATGTCTGGTGCAGGTTTCTTCGTCGGAACTATATCTCCTGCAGCAATGATTTCAAACCAAGAAATACTTTCTTTTCCCAAGGTATGCTCTAATAATGCTATCACATTAGGTAAGGCGCTAGTAGTAGCGATCGCCAACCGCACTTTATTAGTTCTAGCTTCTTTTAATAATCTATCTACTCCTGGGCGTAATGGTATAGCACCTGTCCCTAATAATTTTCGGTAATAATTTGTTTTACTTACTAGTATATTAGAAATTAATTCTGGCAATGGAATTGATGATGTAAACTTTGGCTTATACTGACTAATATAAAAGTTAATCCGTTCTTTGCCTCCAGTGATAGTTAATAATTCTCCATACAAGGAAACGGACCATTTCCAGTCTAACCCAGCTTCAGCAAAAGCTTGATTAAAAGCTACTCTATGGCCATCTCGCTCTGTATTGGCTATTGTGCCATCAACATCAAATATTAGAGTAAACGGTTCAGTCATAAAATTAAAACGGTAAATAAGTTCTCCATTTTCTCAAACTTTATGTAAAAATAAGGATGTTTATAAATCATATTTAGAATAGGCAGGTTATAAATACTGAATTTTCTTTTTTTTATCTCCTAAAAAGGTGGAAACTATTGGCATTATTTTCTGTAAAGGGATTTTTCTATCAGAAATTCTAGATTATAAATTATAATACACTTAAAACCTACCTTCAGATTGCTTTACTGATTCCCCAGTATATTCTCTAATGGGTTGTTTGGAAATTACAGACTGATGAGATGGGCTAGAATAACTTGTATGTTGTAATTGCCTCACAAGTGTAATCAAGCGTTTCAAGTGAGGCTTGAGCACCTGTGTATTTTGTATTTCCAGATCATCAATTTTTGCCTGAAGCTGGGATATATCTGTTTGAGGTTCCTGGAGCAACCATTCCATATCCCTTTGCAGATTATCGATCGCTACCTCAATCACCAAAATACGTCCATTGACTATTTCCCAATCATCTGTACTTAGAACTTTTTGATCTACAGATGCTAAATCTTCTTGTACAGAAGAAACGGAGTATTCTAGTGCAGTTAGTTGTTGTTGTATTTCTAAGGCCACAGCTTGCGTCGATTCAGTATGTAATTTTTCACGAACTGATTCAATTTCTGTAGAAAGCTGTTGACGAAGTTTCACTATTACCTTTACAGCATTTTTTTCTAAACTTTCTACTGAGCTTTGAATTTTTCCTATCTCAGACATTTGAGATAATTGCATCTGCCTTTCAAATCTGTATCTATTAGCCACATTCAGAGATAAGGCCAATACCAAAGGGGTAACTGCATAAAATGCTTGCCCTGAAACCGCTACACCAAAAGCGCCAAATGCAGAGATAACTATGCTAGCATACTCTGCCAAATTGAGCCAAGACTTTTTGTAAAAAGTAGGCCTCACAACTCTCCTCAAAAATGAATCTCGATTAAGTTTCATATTTTTTTAGTAGCATCTGTCCACATATATTTTCTATTTCTAAGTCAATAGTCCAAATTAAAAAGTCAAAAGTTACAAACAACCACCTAATAGCTTTTATTCAAATTATAACTAAAAATTTGAGGGGAATAGTAGAAATTTTAGTTACTCTTTCAGCTTGAAGCACCGAAAACCAGGTAGTTTTTTCGACAAAAAAGGCTAAGACCTTTAGGTATCAATCCTTTAATATTTAACGAGCAAGCATTAATTATACAGCTAATAGCTTCAATAATAATAGTTTTATAACTCTTTTTGTACTGTTTTTCATAAAGCTTCTTGACTTCCCTGTCCTCAAAGAATTTTTGCTCAATTATCAATATTTTGTACAATAATGTTTCGACCTTGAATCAACCGTTTTTTATATATCTTAAGCTTTCAGCTATTTCAAACCTTATAAAATAAAGTTATTTTTCTCAGGAATTACCTTCAAAGGGCAGGAATTAACCCACCCCAATCTATAAACCTATCTACTTATCAACATTAACTAACATTCCCAAATTATCCTCAATATTCGGCACCTTCTCGAAAGGAATCATCCGACCTTCATCCTCAAAATCAGCAATTTGATCAAAATTCAAATACCGATACAAATCATCAGCAAAGGGATCAACTTTCTCCTGCATAATTTCTAAATATTCATCCACATTAGGTATCCGACCTAGCAACGCACACACGGCAGCCAATTCTGCTGAACCCAAATACACACGGGCACCTTTACCCATACGGTTATTAAAATTCCTGGTCGAAGTAGAGAAAACTGTCACGCCATCTTTCACACGTGCTTGATTTCCCATACACAATGAACATCCAGGCATTTCTATTCGCGCACCAGCAGCGGCAAAAACGCCATACACTCCCTCCTCCCGCAACTGCTTCTCATCCATACGAGTTGGTGGACAAATCCACAAAACACCTTTAACCGGACCCGCACCTTCTAATACTTTAGCAGTAGCACGATAATGGCCAATGTTTGTCATACAGGAACCAATAAACACTTCATCAATTTTATCTCCTGCACATTCTGACATTAACTTAATATTATCAGGGTCATTGGGTGCCGCTAGAATAGGTTCCTTGATTTCGTTCAAATCTACCTCAAGAATTTCCGCATATTCTGCATCTGCATCTGCTGACATTAACTCTGGATTTCTCAACCATTGCTCCATCTTAGCAACCCGACGCATTATTGTGCGTGCATCCTGATAACCCCGCGCTACCATATTCTTTAACAAGGAAATATTAGAACGCAGATACTCAGAAATTGTCTCCGTTCCCAGCTTAATTGTCGAACCAGCACAAGAACGTTCCGCTGTCGCATCAGTCAATTCAAACCCCTGCTCAACCTTCAGATTTGGTAAACCCTCCATTTCCATGATTCGTCCAGAAAACACATTTTTCTTGTTCTCCAGTGCTACAGTTAACAATCCTTTTTGAATCGCAACATAGGGAATAGCATTTACAATATCCCGCAATGTTATGCCCCGTTGCAACTTGCCCTTAAACCTGACCAATACAGATTCTGGCATATCCAATGGCATCAAACCCAGAGCTGCTGCAAATGCTACCAACCCCGAACCTGCTGGAAAGGAAATACCCAGAGGAAAACGAGTATGAGAATCACCACCTGTCCCTACCGTGTCCGGTAACAACATCCGGTTTAACCAAGAATGAATAATTCCATCTCCCGGACGCAACGCTACCCCACCACGAGCAGAAAAGAAATCAGGTAATTCTTTATGAGTCTTAATATCAACTGGTTTGGGGTAAGCAGCTGTATGACAAAAACTCTGCATTACTAAGTCGGCGCTAAAACCTAGACAGGCAAGTTCTTTCATTTCATCCCTGGTCATTGGCCCAGTTGTATCCTGAGAACCTACCGTTGTCATCAACGGTTCGCAAGCTGTCCCGGGACGAATGCCAGGTAAACCACAAGCTTTACCCACCATTTTCTGTGCCAAGGTAAAACCTTTTCCTGTATCTGCTGGTAGTTGAGGGCGAATGAATACAGAGCTGGTTTCTAATCCCAAGGCATTGCGGGTTTTGTCAGTGAGACTACGGCCAATTAATAGAGGAATGCGTCCACCTGCTCGTACTTCATCAAATATGGTTTCTGGTTTCAGGGTAAAGGTAGAAATTATTTTTCCTACTTCGTTGGTAATTTTGCCTTTATAGGGATGAATAGTTATTACCATTCCTGTCTCCATTTTTGTCACATCACATTCGATGGGTAAAGCGCCAGAGTCTTCCGCAGTATTGAAGAAAATAGGAGCTATTTTACCTCCCAGAATATAGCCACCAGAACGTTTATTGGGAATGAAAGGAATATTTTCTCCAATGTGCCACAGCATTGAGTTACAGGCAGATTTCCTGGAGGAACCTGTACCAACAACATCTCCAACATAAGCGATGGGATGACCTTTTTGTTTTAATTCCGCAATAGTTTTTAACCCTTCTGGCATTTTTGACTCTAACATCACTAATGCGTGAAGAGGAATGTCAGGACGAGTTGTAGCATGAGGAGCAGGTGATAAGTCGTCGGTATTAGTTTCACCAGGAACTTTAAATACGCTGACTGTTATTGTTTCTGGTAGTTGAGGACGAGTAGTAAACCATTCTGCTGCTGCCCAGGAGTCTACTACTTGTTTGGCATAGGAGTTAGTTTCTGCCAATTCTATAACGTCGTTGAAAGCATCATATACTAACAAAATTTTACTTAGGGCAGTAGCCGCTGTGCTTGCCAATTCTGCATTTTCTGATTTAAGTACATCAATCAAAGATTGGACATTATAACCACCAACCATTGTTCCTAATAGTTCCACTGCGTAGGTAGGATAAATTAGAGGACTGGCAATTTCTCTTTTAGCAATGCCTGTGAGAAATCCCGCTTTGACATAAGCAGCTTCATCTACTCCTGGTGGTACACGATCACGCAGTAATGCTATTAACTTTTCCTCTATTCCTATAGGTGGACTTTTTAGCATTTCACATAGGCCTGACGTTTGTTCAGCATTTAGTGGTAAAGGTGGGATACCTAGAGTTGCTCGTTGTTGGCTCTGATTATTATAGTCTTCTAAAATTGTCATAGTGTTCTTCTCAGATATAAAATTAATTATAAATTTTAAAACTAAATTTTCACAACCTCTAATTATAGCACGTCCTACAGTTTGAGGTACAGCAACAACAATGAGCAAACCAATTACGAGTATCTTGTTGAGCAACTTGTAACATATTTTTTAACCAAAAATTTATATATAAACCAATACCTATTAATTGAATTGAAAAATTGTTAATTAATATATTATATTAGGGATCATTGGGGATCAATGTTAATTTCACTAGAAAATATCTAAATATAGTAGGCCACTAAACCATAAAAAAATATAAAAATCTAAAACAACTTAACCTTAAAACTTACATTCTGCAAATCAGAATGTAGTACAACAAGCTAGCAATTGAAAGTATTGCCTGATAATAACTATGAAGTTTTTTAGGACAAAATACATATTACAAAACTATTGATAATTATTATTATATACCGAGGCTAAATCCAATTCGTCGTTAAAATTACTTTTGTACTATATTTGTAGTGCAAAATATGGGTTCAAAATTTAAAGTTAAAAATTATAGGATCTAAGTAAATGATGCCAAATAAAGAAGGAAAAACTGAAAAATTATTACAAAAAGAAGCTTTGATTTTTGAGTATCTCTATGATGGAGTAATTATCACAGATATTCAGGGTAATATTTTTGCCTGGAACTCAGGAGCAAGCAGAATTTTTGGCTATAGTCAAATTGATATCTTGGGCAAGACTCCAGCTATTTTGCATAAGCCAGAAATAGCCTCTAAGTTAACAAAGCAAATAATACAGAAGATCAAGACCCATGGTAGATGGACAGGAGAAATTAACTTTATTCGCAAAGATGGCAGTGAGGGTGTATCTGAGACAACGGTTACACCAATAAAAAATGAATATCATCAAATGGTTGGAACTATAGGAATTAATCGAGATATCACTGAACAAAAACGAGTGCAAAGCTTAGAGCGCTACAGAATGGAGAAAGCACTTCAAGAAAGTGAAGACCGTTACCAGCGCTTAATAGATAGCTCACCAGAAGCAATTGCAGTTAACTACATGGAAAAATTGATCTATATAAATTGTGCTGCAATCAGATTATTTGGGGCAAATTCCCAAGAGGAAATAATAGGTCATTCGCTCTCACAATTCATTGATTTCAACTATACAGCAAGAGGAAAAAAACAACTGCAACGAGTTCAACAACAAGAAAAGTTGATTAAACTAAATGGAGAAGTTATAGATGTGGAAATAGTTAAAATACCTTCTAATTATAATGGTAAGACAGCAACGCAGATAATTATTAGAGATGTCACCGAATGTAAAAAAATAGAAGCCAAACTTATTTACGAAAAATTTCATGATATGCTAACAGGCTTACCAAACCGCATCTTATTTTTAGATCGACTAAAACTAGCATTGAGTCGAACTCAAGAACACCCAAATTATCAGTTTGCTCTTCTCTTTCTAGATTTAGATCGCTTTAAAGTAATTAATGACAGTTTGGGATATACTATAGGAGATCAACTATTAGTAGCGATTAGTAAGATACTAAGGAACTGTATCAGAGCTTCAGATATTCTTGCAAGATTAGGAGGAGACGAATTCATTATCTTATTAGAGTATCCAACCGATATTGACTATATTACTACAGTAGCTACGAGAATTAATCGGGAACTTGCCAAACCAATTTATCTAAAAGAACATGAAATATTTATTACAGCAAGTATTGGCATTGTTGTCAGTCATAGAAATTTCACCATGCATGCCCATGAAAACGATTCCTCTTTTTCTCCTATTTACAACAACTCAGAAGAGTTGCTACGAGATGCAGAAATTGCTATGTACCGAGCCAAAGCTTTAGGGAAAGGAAGGTATGAAGTATTTAATTTGACAATCCACAACCAAGCTATATCCTTATTAAGCATGGAAATCGATCTACGACGGGCAGTGGAAATGATTAAAGAAAATCCACTAAACTCCCAATTTATCTTAAATTATCAACCAATTGTCTGTTTATCTACGGGTAATATTGTTGGTTTTGAAGTCTTGACTCGCTGGCAGCATCCAATTCAAGGTTTGATTCTTCCAGGAAAATTTATCCCTCTAGCAGAAGAAACAGGTTTAATTGTGCCTCTAGAAATATGGATATTGCAAACTGCTTATTATCAATTAACTATTTGGCAGCAAGAATTGAAGGGTAAATATACAGAATGCAATGACAAATTTCTATATAGCAGTCCTAACTTTCGATGTCCTACCGATAATTTTATCATGAGTATTAATTGTTCTAGTCAGCATTTTTCACAATCAAATTTATTAGAAGAAGTTAATAATATTTTGCCACAAACAAATTATCAACCTAATTCTTTGCAGTTAGAAATTACTGAAAATATAATTATAGAAAATATTAGTTTGGCTACTAAAATATTGAAGAAACTGAAAAATAAAAAGATTAGATTATCAATAGATGATTTTGGTACAGGTTATTCATCATTAAGTTATCTACAACAGCTTCCCATTAATAGTGTTAAAATCGACCGTTCTTTTGTGAGTAAATTAGACTCGGATACAAGTGGTAAAACGTTAAAAATTGTGAATACTATTATTACACTAGCTTATAATTTAGGTTTAGAAATAATTGCAGAAGGAATAGAAACTAAAACTCAAATGCAACAACTTAAGCGGCTTAAGTGTAACAAAGGACAAGGGTATTTATTCTCAAAACCATTGGAAAGCAACGATGCAACTAAACTACTTCGTAATTTTAAATATCCATTGTAATTTACAGCGCTTTTCAAATGGATGAACTACATCGCCATAACCAAAACCTTGTAGGGACTTTGCATGCAACGTCCCTAGAGACAAGACTCCAAGAAGTACGACATCCAGAACCTACTGCAGCAGTTGTTGATTCTCAATCAGTAAAAACAACAGCAAAAAGGTGGTAAAAAAGCAAAAGGTCGTAAGTCTTCATATCTTCGTTGATACTCAAGGATTACTTACTACTAGGAGTTGTGGTAAATGAGGCAAATATGGGAGCTAATTGCTAGGGGTTACAGCATAGGTTTAGGAACAGGCTGAAAATATTTCCCAGATAGGGTGGGTAAGTCCTGCCTTAGCTAGCAATAGTTATTCCCAGAACTTCCCACTGTCTAGCTTTTGACTTTTGAAAATTTACTGGATATGGGAATTCTGTATAAGTCCTATATTTACAGGATTTACGTAAATTCACCTTGAAAACGCTATATGTAGACGCGAATGGCATTCACCCTCACCCTCGTGTAGTGCCCGTACGTAAGTCTTGTCTAATATTAGAATGTAATGAACAATAGCCTAGTTAATTTTATTTTAGGAGTATATTTATGGCAATAGAAGCTATAGCAACTGAAATAGTTATTGAGCAAAATTTATAACAATTTCTCTTAGTTCTTTGTGTTTCTCTGAGTGTAGCTACTCTTTCCCGAGTTTTTAGTTGGTTCCGTCGAATTCCCTTTACATTATTATTAGTAATTGTAGGATTAATTCTGACATTTGTTGATATAAGATTAGTCAGTTGAGATTTTTTGCTATTGTCGGTGTAATTATTTCAGTGGTTGGTATGGCTTATGGTTTAAACTTTTTTACTGGCATTCCATTAGCGATCGCCTTTTTAGTTGGAGCCAGTTTATCAGCAACAGATCCTATTTCTGTTGTTGCTTTATTAAAAGAATTAGGAGCAAGTAAACGGTTACGCACTCTAATGGAAGGAGAAAGTTTATTTATAGCAGTCGAAGTATAGCACTACGGGTAAGTAAAAACTCAGAAGTAATCTCTGACTGAATTTCAGCATTTAGTAATGTCCTAACCTTTGCTTCGACTGCTATAATGATGGGGTTGCAGTTGTTGCTTTTACTTTGTTAGTAGGAATTCCCTTAGGAACCGTAGATAAATTTTCGATTTCAAATTCTTTATTGACTTTTATCAGTTTTGTTGGTATTGGTATT
>JAKQYG010000007.1 GCA_023356515.1 Trichodesmium sp. MAG_R04
CTAGTAGAAAAGGCTCAGGAAGAGTTTGAAATAGTTGATGCTGAAAACATTCAAGAGAAAATTCTTTCAGCTAAGTTTGACTTTACTGACTTTCTGAAGCAAACGCGACTTATGAAGAATATGGGTTCCCTGGGAGGAATTATGAAATTAATTCCAGGAATGAGTAAAATAAGTGATGATCAGTTGCAGCAGGGAGAAACTCAGTTAAAACGGTGTGAGTCTATGATTAATTCTATGACGCGCCAAGAGCGCCAGAATCCAGAAATTTTAGCTAGATCTCCTTCCCGAAGACGACGTATTGCTGGCGGTTCAGGTTATGCTGAGAAAGATGTTAGTAAACTGGTGAGTGACTTCCAAAGAATGCGATCGCTCATGCAGAAAATGGGCCAAGGCGAAATGCCTGGAATGGGGATGCCTGGTATGCTAGGGGGAAAAACACCTCCCGGTTGGCGTAACCAACAAGGTATAGTTAGTGGTAAGAAGAAAAAGAAGCAGAAAAAGAAAAAGGGCTTCGGACAGCTTTAAAATAGGAGTAAAATAAAGAAGCGAAAATCTTACCCAAATATAATTAAATACATTCTTTTTTTTAATTTCTCATGGTAAATGCTCAATAATCATTTTATATAAACCCTGCCTCGCACAGTGAAGTCTGATCAAATAAAAAGATGAAGTTACAGCAAATTTTCAGTTTATCATTAAGTATAAGAACCTTTGATTGCGAAAAGTGTAGTTTGTTTGTAGCCTGTGTATGATATACTCTTATAGAGAGTGAGAGATGTAAAATAGCTTATCAGTTGATACCTGTGGAGGTCGTACTGCCGACAGTCACGGCAGAAGCAGGAAGTAAACATTAGAATATCACTAATTGTGACATTTTATATTAGTGCTATGAAGAAGTTAGTAAAAAATTATCGAAATGCTGTCTAGGTTACGATGAAATAATAGCTTATAATTCCAAACAGGAGTAAAAAACTCGAAATGATTAAACTGCGATTAAAGCGATATGGAAAAAAACGGGAAGCTAGCTACCGGATAGTAGCAATGAATAATAATTCCCGTCGTGATGGCCGTCCATTAGAAGAACTCGGCTTTTATGATCCTAGAACAGATGAAACAAGATTAGATGTGCCAGGAATTACAAGACGCCTTGAACAAGGTGCCCAGCCAACAGATACAGTGCGTGACATATTAAAAAAAGCGAATGTCCTTGAATCATCCACAATCAGAGTTAACACCCAAGCAAACGTATCAGTTTCCCATGCAGAATCTACCGAAGCCATTACCAATGCTGAACCGAGCCAAACAACTGCCAATACTGAAACCAACGAGGCCAGTGACAGTGAGTCAACTGCAACAGCAACAGCTAGCGAATCTGAGGAACAACCGTCAGTTAGTGAGTCCTGATTATGCCGAAATAGTTAGGTCTTTAATTGAACCATTTCTGGAGTCACCAAAGTCTTTACGAGTGGACTGTGAAGTTAACTCCCGGCAAGGAAAAGCATGGGTTCGTCTGGCTTTTGATGAACTGGAAAAAGGGCGAGTGTATGGTCGTGGAGGACGTAATATCCAAGCAATTCGTACTGTGTTAGCAGCAGTAGCTCAAGCCGCAGGTCAATCTGTACATTTGGAAATATACGAAGACCAGACTGATATACAACGCTCTTATCATTCTGAGTATCTAAGTAACCGAGAAGAGGGAGTATACAATAGAAGGACTATAACAAGTAGTCGCTTCTATGACAACAAACACAGACTATCTCGTCATCGAGGTACAACTCCGAGTCCAATTAGATACAAAAGAGATGAACATGGAATGACATAAAAATCATAACTAATGTAAGTTCTGCCCTATAAGGAATAGTGGAGGCATTTCAATTATTAGGTATCAGAATTGATAGCTGAAGACTATCCTTGGTTAGGAACTTCTGAAAACCTTGTGGGAGGCAGGGGACACATCCCTAACCTACAGGGTGTTTTCATTATCAAATTGAACGATGACTTAACCTTTTAATTAAAGGTAGTTTTATCTCTTTATAGGGCTTGATAATTAAATATCAAAGCATTGTACATATAAAGGTTTTAGGCTTGATTTGGGCAGTAATAAAGTATCAGCTTTTCCGTAGCGTAGCTTAAGCTTAAAGAGTTAGGTTTTCGGACTAACCATGATGGAAAAATAAAGGGATAATTCTTGACTACTACCTCCTTTGTAATTGCGATTTATCCTAACTTATGACCTTCTACTGCCTGTTTAATACCCCCTAAAATACTTTTTCAGCAAACCCTAAATAGGGCTGGCTAATTAATTCTGAAAGTATTGACATATCATATTGGTCATAACTTGTATATTTTGTCAATTTTTTTTCTTAACAATTCTAGAATGAGAATAAGACATAGACAGGGCTTACGCAAAATATCAAATCATAACACTGCCTGTAGGGGTAAACAGCTATTTTGCTCTGTAACATGGAACAAACCGAATAGATACAGTAGTTTTGCATAAGTTCTGAAAAAAAAATATGTTGGCATGACAGAAATACTGAAAATAGAATTGCCTAGTATAGATAGTACGATCGCTCTTTGTGGCTATCAGGAAGAAAATATTAAACTTCTGGCAAAGAACACAGGGGCAAACATCGTATTAAGGGGACAAGAATTATTAATAACTGGTACTGCAACTCAAATCAAGAGATGTCAGAAAATTATATGTTCTTTAGAAAACCTCTGGAAATATGGTAAAACTATAAGTGGGGTAGATATCATTACTGCTCGCCATGCTATTGAGATAAATTCTCAAAATAACCTAGAACAACTTCAGCAAGACGTTCTAGCAAAAACTCGTCATGGGCTAGAAATTAGGGCTAAAACTTTTCGCCAAAGAAAATATATACAATCCATTCGCAGTCACGATATGACTTTTTGCGTGGGCCCGGCAGGGACAGGCAAAACTTTCTTAGCTGCTATAATAGCAGTAACAGCACTTTTAGACAGCCAATATGAGCGCCTAGTTTTAACTAGGCCTGCCGTGGAAGCAGGAGAAAAATTAGGGTTTTTACCAGGAGATTTGCAACAAAAAATCAACCCTTATTTGCGACCTTTGTATGATGCTCTGTATGAATTGATTGAACCAGAAAAAGTAAATACTTTGATGGAAAAGGGAGTTATTGAAGTTGCACCTTTAGCTTATATGAGAGGCCGGACTTTGAATAACTCTTTTGTGATTCTTGATGAAGCTCAAAATACTACTCCTGCTCAGATGAAAATGGTATTAACTCGTTTGGGTTTCCGTTCAAAAATGGTAGTGACAGGAGATATTACTCAAACAGATTTACCTCCAAGTCAAAAGTCAGGTTTGCTTGTTGTGATGAGGATTTTACAGCATGTTGAAGGTATTTCGATTTGTGAACTATCTCAAGGGGATGTGGTAAGACATCCTTTAGTACAGAGAATAGTTAACGCTTATGAAGACTATGAAAAATAAATATCTATATTATGAATACTAACTTGAAAGATTTTTTAGAAGCTTGTGAACTAATTGGAACTTTACGTTTAATTGTCACAAGTAATGCTGCAGTGTTGGAAGTTAGGGGAAAAATTCAAAAGTTATTTTATGCTGAACTTCCTAAAGGTAAATATGCTAATATGCACACTGATATTTTTGAGTTTCATCTGAATATGGATTGTATTAAACAGGTCAAATTTGAAACTGGGGAAGCAAGACGGGGAAATTTTGCTACTTATGCAATTCGTTTTTTAGATAGTCAAGGTGAAGTGGCTTTAAGTGCATTTTTGCAGTGGGGAAAACCAGGAGAGTATGAACCTGGGCAGGTGGAAGCTTGGCAAGGGTTGAAACAAAAATATGGTGAAGTTTGGGAACCTCTACCAGTGCAAAGTTTAGAATCTTGAGTTAATTTTGTAGCTTTGTATACAACATAAAAAAATGATCGCCCCTAAATTCCGTACGTCAAAATGTAGTATATTAGAATGGCGATTAAAAGCCATGCCTGATAATAGCTATGAAGCTTGTAAGTAAAAAGATATATTACACAAACTATTAATAATAGTTAGTAATAATAGAGGCTGTAATCCACTTTTTCAATAATGTCCTCCAACCCTATTTACAAAAGACTTACAAGCCTATAGCGATTTTCCCAAAAGTAGACGACAAAACTTCTGCCTTGCCTTTAAGCCAAAATTTCTGTATTCTATGTTAATGAAAACTTGCGGGGTGACAAGTAAGCTTAATGATAGATATATAGTAATAATTTGAGACAATAAGTTGAATACAAGAAAGTTAAAAAAGAATGCGATTTTGAGTTTGGGAGGTAGCGATCGCCAATTCACTCTTATCCACCCAGGGCAAACGCATTAAATCATGGAAGTTTCTGCCGTTAAGGCTTGTAGGAACAATGAGTACAAATGCTCAAAAGCCTGGCATCCTTACCCTGTCAAAACTTTAAAATAAGATGGGTTTGCCCTGCACTACACCCCAACACTCCTCAATAAGTGTTTTCTTTTTGTTGAAATATTCTTCAACCCCCGAAGGCAAATTCCCTTCTATATATAGCTTTCAACTAGCTTGTCAGCCCGTGATTAATAAAAATTACTATAAATTGTCATATACATCAAGACCGGCAATTCCCGGTAAAAGTTGGGAAAACCGTTTATAGCAATGTGACGGTACCAATGGATGACAATTGAAACTTTTTTGATCTAGGCTCAGATTGCTCCATTATCAGCCATTATGAAGTTTATTACCCAGAGGTTGAGACAAACTCGACTACTAAAATTTACAGGATTTAAAGACTTCTTGAAACTCTTCGTAACTGATTAGATTGTCACCATTGGTGTCCGCAACTGTCAACATATCCTCAATTTGAACATTAGTAATACGGGGATCGATAGCACGGATATAAGTTTGTAACTCATGCAAACTTATATACTGTGACCCATCTGCATCAATCTCTTGGAAAATTGTGCGGAGCATCTCTTCTCCCCCAGTACTGATGTATCCTAGCAAACCAATACCTTCAATCATCCCCTTCCACAATTGATAGGGGTCAGTGCGTTTAAGAGAATCTACTTCTTCATCTGTAGTAATGCCATATTCTTGGCGAAGCTCTTGAACTAAGTTGCGATCTTTTGGGGATAAACTTTGCAAAAGGTCTTCTAACACTTTATTGGATGTTTTTCCAGAGAATACCTGGATCAAGTGAGTATCCCAGGTTCGATCTTGGCCAATATAAGCATCAATTTCCCGGGCATCTAAGAGAGTTTCCAGGAGAGTGTCTCGATAGCTATCTAACCGCAAAGAGTTTTCTCTATTCCGCAGCTTACGAGCATCGAACAGCTCAGGATATTGCTGGCCTAATTCCGTTAAGATTTTATCGTGTTCTTTGTCAGAAATACCCAGTTCTTGCCGCATTTGTTGGAAGTTATCCAAACTATTAGCTGGGTTTACATAGCCCTCATCAATAGCATCTCGCAGCATTGCTTTGTAAGTTTGCAGATGTTCCCCTTGGGAAAAATCAGGTAGAACTTTAGCGAGAACATAGATTTCATCCACACTAAGATCATCAAGGGATCGACCCTCCAAAAACTTCACGCTATCCAAGTTCAGCTTTTTGAGCTGCTTTAGCAATCGATGGGCCAAACTTTCCCGTTGATAATACTTGGGAGTGCGCTGCCAAGTCCTATAAAGCCACAAGCTACTAGATACCGCCATTAAAATTGGAAAAAAACCGGGCAAGGGTGATGGTAACAACTGAATAAAACTGTGCCCTGAAAAAATAAAGAAAAAATTAAAAATGAAAAACGTACACAACGTAAACATTCGATGTCGAATGATTAGGGGGTCAATCTGTTGGTAATGGCGATGCTGATAGGCTTTGTAAATATTTTCCAAAACGCCGCCCATACTTATAGCCCCAAAGGTGAATAGAGCCAAAGTTATGGGCACTGCTACACATTTAGGAATGTTTACAGGTTTATCTAACAAATAATACCCAGGCTTGAGCAGATTAGCCAGTTGGTTTCCTTCGTGAGCCCAGGCTCCCGATAGAGAATAATCCCAGTTCCCCGCATAAAGATAGTAATAGACAAAATACCCAACTGTAAGGCCAATATAGCCATAGTAGAGCCATTGCTGCTGTGGGTTGCTTATCCCATTCCAATAGGTATTTTCCGCGTCTATATCCATACAAGGGCTTTGACAGGCAACACAAGCACCCAATTCCTGACCATTTTGACTGACCGTACGACACATGGATTGGGTAATCCGTTTTTGATTATCTTCGTGAGCTGTAGTATTAAACAGCCCTCTTGGTTCTGCATAAATTTTTTGTACAGGAGCCATCGGGCAAATATAATGACACCAAGCCTTACCTCCATAGAGGAAACCTATCGTTAGTGCTGCAATAATAGTAAGTATTAAAAATAAACCTAAAGCCAAACGATCAGAGTTGACAAAAAGAATGCGACTACACAACCCTAGAAAAAAAAGGCTAAATTGTAGGTAAAGATAATTCTGAGCCAGCCATGAATTTTTAGGGACTTTGGCCAATTCCTTGCGAACTTTTCCCGTTGTAGCATTGATTCGATGACGTTTACGTTCCCATTTTAAGGCACGAGGAATTTGTGAAATAAAGGATAAGGGACAAATCCGTCGCCAAAATTCGTGTCCTAACACAAGTAAGATGAAAATAGAAGAAGGCACGACAATGCTCCAAAAAATAGAAGCTCCCATCGCATAGGGCGTTTCTTCAAGACATTTTCCTTGTACGAGAACGCATTTTTCTATATTAAGTCTGAATGGACTTAATGTATTAGAAGGTTCTGTTAACTGAATGGATATTGGATCGTAGAATAGAGAAATAATAAGGAGGCACCAACCTAGGGTAACTGCCCATCGCATTCGATGCATTGTGATTTCAGAAATATTACCTAGCATAACTAAATTTTCTGGCCCAAAATTATGTTGTTCTACAGAAGTTAAAAATCAAAAGTTAGTCCTCTAGACCCCAGGGTGAAAGTCATCCATTAAGATTGTATAAATAGAACTTATGCAACACAAAAAGACCTGGTTTCTTGGAAGAATCCTGATGTTTTACAATTAATTAACATTGAGGAAAAAACTAGGTTTCTGAGTTGGCCTGTGTCAGTCCGGCAAGTGATTATTATACCCGAGCTTTCCCTCTGACACAATACCAGAATTTTTGCTGTACAAGAAATACGTTGTATTTTCTACCTAAATTAACTGGGTACAATACTGTAAGATTCTTAGATCATTTAATAAATCTAATGCTTTTTTGTTGTGGTTCAGTGAGTCGATACACATGACCGTAGTTTCGCAGATACTCTCTGTGAGTATCTATATAATAAATATTAGAGTTGTTTGGAAATAAAAATTTAAAATGCTCAGGACTTATGCAAATTAACCTTGAAAGTGCCAATTGTCGAACCTTTTCCTGAGCTTCAACGAGGAGCTGACCAATTTTTTTTTCAACAATGTTTTCCAACCCTCTTGAAAAAAGACTTACGAGCTTAGCTTGTCACCAATGATACCCTAGCACCCTATTTTTTATATCTTAATATTCAGAGTCTGCTTCCACTGTGACACCAATCCAGGAAAATGTCAACTATTATACAATCAGATTTTGTATCAAATGGTCATTCAGTGCCAGATTTGAAGGCCCATTTAATATTAACAACCAAGTACAGGAAATTAGAATAATATTGTCAATCAATGGGACTTGATGTCCCATTGATTGACCGACCGTCGATTCATCTAAGTTTGTAATTAATAGTTTTAGGAAATAGACAATGTCCACATATACAAAATCTCCCACCTCTCCCGACAACTGGGAAATGAGCGATCGCGAACGTAGCAATCTCGAAAAAGTTACCCTCTACGACTCAGTTCAATCTCTCTCAGAAATATGGCCCAAAGCTGCCCAACATTTTGGCGAAATTACCGCGCTCTACGACCCCCATGTTCAACCAGAAGTAAAACTTACCTACAAACAACTTCATCAACAGATTCAAAAGTTTGCTGCTGGTTTACAAGCTTTGGGAGTTATGTCTACCGAAAATGTAACATCTCTGCCTCCAAGAGTAGCCTTATTTGCTGATAATAGTCCCCGATGGATGATTGCTGACCAAGGTATTATTGCTGCGGGTGGGGCAGATGTCGTTAGAAGTGGCAGTGCAAATATAGAAGAATTGGTTTATATCCTTCAAGATAGTGGCAGTATTAGTTTAGTCTTAGAAAATTTAGCCTTGTTAGAAAAATTAAGGGATCCCCTGCAAGACCTACCCATAAATCTAATTATTATCCTATCTGAGGAAGATCCAAACTCTGAGGAAAGTCTACCCGTGGTCAAATTTTCCCAAGTCATTGCCACAGGAGAAGAACTTCCCCTGAAACCAACTAACCAAAATCTTGAAACTCTGGCTACCCTAATCTACACTTCTGGAACTACAGGTAAACCTAAGGGAGTAATGCTGACCCACGGCAACTTACTGTATCAAATCAACCTCCTTGGCACAGTCATTCAACCTATCCCAGGAGAATATACCCTGAGTATTCTCCCAACTTGGCATAGTTTTGGACGTACAGGGGAATATCTTTTCCTCTCCCAAGGTTGTACCCAGATTTACACTAATAAACGTTACCTAAAAAAAGATCTCCAAGAATATCAGCCTCACTACTTGATAAGTGTGCCTAGAATTTGGGAACTAATTTATGAGGGAGTACAAAAGCAACTGCGAGAACAACCAGGGAATAAACAGAAGTTAGTCAAATTTTTCTTTGATATTAGTCAAAGTTATATTCAAGTTCGGCGAGTGAGCCAAGGCTTAGTTTTGCAACTCACCCTCCCGTCTCAGGTTGAAAAACTAATGGCGAGGTTGCAAAGTTGGGTATTATGGCCTGTTCATACCCTGGGGGCAAAAATTGTTTACCAGAAAATACGTCAAGCTACTGGGGGTCGCTTAAAATTTGCAGTGAGTGGTGGTGGTTCCCTAGCAATGCACTTAGAAAACTTCTTTGAAATAACTGGTATTGAGTTATTAGTAGGATATGGTTTGACTGAAACTTCCCCCGTTTTAACTGTTAGACACTATTGGGAAAATCTCCGGGGGTCGGCAGGTAGACCAATTCCGGGAACTGAAATTAAAATAGTGGACCTAGAAACTGGCAAAACCTTGGGTTTTGCTGAAAAGGGTAAAGTTTTGGCACGAGGGCCACAAATTATGGCGGGTTATTATCAAAATCCTGAAGCGACTAAGCAAGCTATTGACTCAGAAGGTTGGTTTAATACTGGTGATATTGGTTGGGTAACTCCTAAGAATGATTTGGTATTAACGGGACGAGCAAAAGATACAATTGTTTTGAGTAATGGGGAAAATATTGAACCTCAACCTATTGAAGATGCTTGTGTCCGTAGTCAATATATAGACCAAATTATGTTGGTAGGGCAAGACCAGAAATATTTGGGTGCCTTGATCGTGCCTAATGTTGAGGCAGTTGAGTTATGGGCGACTCAAGGTCAACCTTCAGAGTCTCAACCAAAAATTGACTGGAAAAGTCAGGCGTTTCAAGAGTTGTTCCGTCAAGAATTGAATCGAGAGGTAAAAAATCGTCCTGGATATCGAGGGGATGATCGTATTGGCCCATTTACCTTGATTTTGGAACCATTTACGATAGAAAATGGCATGATGACCCAAACTATGAAAATTAAGCGTTCCGTTATTACTGAGCATTACCGCGATATGATTAACGAAATGTTTGACTAGTTACTGTTGTTAACATCCTCCCCGGCCTAAAGGCACTGGGTTTCCTAGCGAGCCGTAGCCCCTCAGCGGGTTGAAATCTCACAGGTAGCTGCAACTTTGGCAGTAGTCTGGCTGCTGGCCTCCCTGTCCGTTTTTTGTCTCGGTATGCCTACCCGGGACTAATATATTTCTTGTGAACTAAAAAGGAACAAGGACATAACCTGTGGAAAAAAATTAACTAAAAAGTCGCCCGCTTATGGGCGAGACTTTAAACCCAATTTTTCGGTAAATTTCGATTTTAGACTTTCTTCTAAATTATCTCAAATCAAAATTTGACCTATATTTGTAAACACAAAATATACTGACAAGAAAAATTTTATGGAGTATTCTCAAACACAATTACTTCTAAAGCGAGCGGTTAATGTTAAAGTAGTCGTTACGCCACGCTGGAAAGAAGAGGCTCAACAACAATTACAAGCTCAAATTAATAATTTAGATAGCCAATTGCAACAGCTAGAAATGCAAGGGCAAAAGGCAATTTCTGAAATTAAAAATCAGAGTATACAACCTTCAGATGTACAATTACAACAGCAAATTGAAAATATTCAATTGCAGGTAAACCAAAAGAAAAATGAACTTTTAGAGCAAAAAAATCAAGCTTTACAACAATTACAACAAGTACAAACATTAGAACTTGAACAACAAGTTAGTCAGGGCCAAATTGAAAGTGTATTTACTGCAGATATTGGAGATAATTTAATCAAAAAAATGCAAGTAGAAATTCTGCTCAGAGATGGGGTGATTGAGGAAGTCAGGGGTGATGTTTAAAGGAGCATAAAAGTTAAACAATGAATTTTTTATAGGAATTTTAAAGATAATTAGGAAAAAGGAAAAATTGTATCAAGTAAATAGAAAATATTGGGGATAAAAACTATATTCAGATAATAAACTCTGTACCACTAGTGCATATACTAGGAGTAGGTTTGAATCTCTAAGCTAATACTCATTTAAAATATGCATTAGTAAGCTAAAATTTAGAAGTTTTTTTCCTTTAAACGAAGCATATACAACAATAAGTCGTTTAAATACACAAAATCTTATCAGGTTTTTCTGAAGTAATGCTCTGCAAACAGCATTTAGCTATCAGCTAAAAATTCAAGGGTTTTAAAATTCCTATGGTACACCTTGAGAAGCTGATAGCTGAGTAGTGATTACTACTCCAAGACTCTTAGCAAACATAAAATTTGATAGTCTTTAAGAACTTGGCGGATCTGATACCAAATCCGGGTATAAAAGCAGGCTTGTTCCATCGTCCAATCCCCTATTTAGCAACAGCTGTAATTTGAAAAAATACCCCATTAATAATTCGGACTCCCGACTTCTGACTCTTTCTTCAAAAATTATTTCTCAACAATTTGGTTAACAATAAAACGATGGAGAACTAAAATGATTAACGAAATATTTATGCCTGCCCTTAGTTCTACCATGACCGAGGGTAAAATTGTTTCTTGGCAAAAATCCTCTGGTGATTGGGTGGAAAAAGGTGAAACAGTTGTAGTGGTTGAATCAGACAAAGCAGATATGGATGTAGAATCTTTCTTTTCTGGGTATTTAGCCACAATTATAGTAGAAGCAGGAGATGTCGCTCCAGTTGGGTCTACTATTGCTTTGTTAGCGGAAACAGAGGCAGAAATTGAGCAGGTAAAACAGCAAGGTGGGACTGGAGCTAATAAAGAATCTACCAATACTTCTGCTTCTATTTCTACAACTCCTGTTGCCACAGCTCCCATTTCTACTACCACAGAAACCCAAGAAAATCCTAGTCGTCGCAATGGACGGATTATTGCTTCCCCTCGTGCCCGGAAGTTGGCCAAAGAGTTGAAAGTGGATTTGAGTACTCTTAAAGGTTCTGGTCCTCACGGTCGTATTGTGGCAGAAGATGTGGAAACGGCAGCAGGTCGTACTCCTGTTCTGGTGGCTGCATCGGTGAAGACTCCTATTCCTACTGCTCCAACTAAACCATCTACTCCTAATCTTCCACCACTAAAATCTGTAGCTCCTGCTGCGGCAACTTCTGGTCAAGTTGTACGAATGAATAGTCTGCAAAATGCAGTGGCGCAGAATATGATGGCAAGTTTATCTGTGCCTACTTTCCATGTTGGTTATACTATTATTACAGATAATTTGGATAGCCTGTACAAACAGATTAAGTCTAAGGGTGTGACTATGAGTGCTCTCTTAGCAAAAGCAGTGGCAGTAACTTTGCAACAACATCCTTTGCTGAATGCTGCTTATGTGGAGCATGGTATTAAGTATGCTTCTGGGATTAATATTGCAGTGGCGGTGGCAATGCCAGATGGTGGTTTGATTACACCAGTATTGCAAAATGCTGACAAGATGGATATTTATTCTTTGTCTCGCACCTGGAAAGGTTTGGTAGATAGGGCGCGGGCAAAACAATTGCAACCAGATGAATATAGAACTGGTACGTTTACTATTTCTAATTTGGGAATGTTTGGGGTAAATAGGTTTGATGCTATTTTACCACCTGGTCAAGGTTCGATTTTGGCGATCGGTGCATCTCAACCCCAGGTGGTGACAACTGATGATGGAATGATTGGGGTTAAGCGACAAATGGAGGTGAATATTACTTGTGACCATCGGATTATTTATGGTGCTGATGCTGCTGCTTTCTTGCAAGATTTGGCAAAGTTGATTGAAACTAATCCAAAGTCTTTGACTATGTAGGTGTACAAAACCTAATAACTCTGATTTTCAAGGTACAAACACTACAATTAGGTAGCTATAGGTTTTTATAGCGGTTGAATACCTTTGATCTTCCTGAAATATAGCACAAAGTCTCCCTAAAAGGGGGAGGCTTTAAACCCGATTTTTCGGTAAAAATAAAATCCAGTAAATTGGAGCATAGACTTAATTAAAGAATAATGATATGATACGCTACAAAGCATACTATTAGACAAGCTGTTTCAAATGCCAGAGTTTCTTAATCAGGCTGGTTTCTACGAAATTTCTAATACTTTTTAACTTCAGGAAAAAATCAATTATGAAAGCAGTTGTAATGACATCACCAGGGAAACCAGAAGTTTTGCAAGTAAAGCAGGTTAATGACCCTGCCATTAAAAATGATACAGAAATGTTAGTTCGTTTGAAAGCTGCAGGGGTAAATCCCATTGATACAAAGTTACGCACTCGTGGCACTTTTTACCCAGATAAAATGCCAGCTATTTTAGGATGTGATGGAGCAGGTATTGTGGAAGCTATTGGTAAGAATGTAAAAAAGTTTCAAGTGGGAGATGAAGTTTATTTTTGTAATAGTGGTATCGGAGCTGCTTCTGGAAATTATGCAGAATTAGCTGTTGTTGATGAAAGATTTGTAGGGAAAAAACCGAATTCTTTAAGCTTTGTTGAAGCTGCCGCTGCACCGTTAGTTTTAATTACTGCTTGGGAATCTTTGTATGATCGAGGAAGGTTACAAGCTGGTAGAAAAGTGTTGATTCATGGTGGTGCTGGTGGTGTTGGTCATGTAGCGATACAGTTGGCAAAGTTACAAGGTGCTGAAGTTGCTACTACTATTAGTTCAAAAGAAAAAGCAGATTTTGTTAAAAGTTTGGGAACAGATTTAGCAATTTTTAAGAATGAAGATTTTGTGAAAATTGTTTTAGATTGGACAAATGGAGAAGGGATAGATTTGGCTTTCGATACTATTGGTGGTAAAGTTTTTTATGATACTATTCTGGCAGTGAAAGTTTACGGAGATTTAGTAACAATTTTAGAACCTGATATTACTTTAGGAAATTTGAAAGTTGCTAGGCAAAGAAATCTGCGAATTGGGTTAGAATTAATGTTAACTCCAATGATGAAAGGATTGATGGCAGCTCAAGAAGACCAAGCTAAAATTTTGCAACAATGTGGGCGGTTATTTGACCAAGGAAAGCTGAAGATTTGTGTGAATAGAACTTTTCCTTTAGATGATGCCATAGAAGCACATCGAATTTTGGAAGCAGGGTCTATGGTTGGTAAGATTGTTTTGACTATTTAATCTTGAAAAATAGTAACATTTAAACAAGGAAAAAAGTCTAGCTAATTAACTTCTCTTGTAGAAGAGTCCCGTTGGCGGAGCCTAGTGGCAGCTATATCCCAATATTCATGCAACAGAGCCCCTCTAAAGCAGGAACCTTCGTTCTACGCCAACGGGCAAGAAGATCAAAGTCAAGTCACCCTGGACTTTTTCTAACCAAACGAACTTTTTCTACCCCCTCAATCATTTGTAAGGCAAACTCAGCAGAGGTCGCTTCTTCGACCTCCTTCTCCTCTCTTTTCATCCAGGCGATCTGGGTTTTATTGGATGCACTGTTGTATTTATCTTGAATTAATTTTACCAACCCATCGGTAGCCTCGCTTGCAACAGCATTATCAGTAATTTTTACGACCCTTGTATTTGAGTCTACTGAGAAATTGATTGTGTATTTTTCCTGATCTGTGGGGTCGTCATGCTCCTCACCATTCTCGTCTCTCAGTTTCTTGTGATAAAGATTGGAGTCATTTGGATCAACGCTAAACCCGAAATGAATGGTTTCTGGTTTCAGATGAATATCTAGGGTCTGGATTTGCCCTTCAAACAATACCAATAACACATTTTGTGATAATTTCTCCATGCGAATGGGTAACATGGGGTTGGGTAATTCGCCATTATCGGTCACCTGGCTTGTGGAGGCTTCAACGAGTAGACCGGGCCATCCAGAGACTACCTCCGAGCGGATCAAACAACCACTGATTGTGGTCAGACCACTAAGAGTGGTTTTCAATTCTTCGCTGTTTTGCTCCGGGAGGTTGATAGTAATATCTTTGTCCCAAGATTTTTTCAAGACCGCGTGAAATAAATTTTCGTCCTTGGAATGATCATGGGTAATCACCCGCCCAATGGAAAAAGCACCATCAATTAGGCAAGCTATCCAGAGTTTATCTAGGGTAAAAAAGCGGATGGATTCACTGGGCAGCATTGCTTCATCGGGGACAAGGTAATTGAAGGGTAAGCCTTTGAGTAGATGTAAATCATAAAACCAATTGGCCAGTTCCTTGGGCAGGCGATAGGCATCTCTATTGATCTGGTGGGCACCTGGATGGTGGGCATCTTGATTCCTGAACTGTTGTTTCTCTTTTTTGAGCTGGTGGGCGTGGCACCGCTTCCAACGGTAAAGACCGGTGGAAAAGGATTTGTCTTGCAGGGCTAGAAGACGACCTAGTTCCCAGGCCGCAGCGTAAGAGGCATCGAGCATACTGATGCTTTGATAATACCGCAGCAAATGATCGGAGGCTCTAGGGGGTAGGGGCAGATTTAGTTCGGTCGGCGGATTTTCCAGGGGTGATAGGGGGCCATGATACCAGGATACGGCTTTGTCCCCCTTTCGGAAATAATGGGAGGCGGGGACGTATCCCATTTTGAGGAATTGATCGGCAACGTCATTGCCGGTATCTGGTAGTCGGAGTGTGGAGGGGTTTCGGTCTAGTTTTTTTAAAATTGAGGCAAAGTCACCGAAGCCGAAGGCTTTTAGCAACAGTTCCTGGATTGTTTTTCCATTGGCCGTGGGGCTTGGTGGTTTATCTTCTGCCGAATACGCTTTCTTTAATTCGGTCAAGAATTCTTTTTTCGAAAAAAATTCTTCCGTTGAAAGATGGATACTCCCCTCTGTAATTTTCTTTATGGTGGGGTTGTTTTTTAGCAATGGCATATTGTTCAGGTGCTCAATCGCCTCATCGGTCACACGATACCGCTCCATACAGGTAAACTCCCAACTTTTCAGGGTCACGAGCCGAATTTTATCGTTAGGCCCCACCTCTTTCTCTTGATCGGTTCCTGCTTCCTTATATTTATAGTTAAA
Source organism: Trichodesmium sp. MAG_R04 (assembly GCA_023356515.1). Classification (GTDB taxonomy): domain Bacteria; phylum Cyanobacteriota; class Cyanobacteriia; order Cyanobacteriales; family Microcoleaceae; genus Trichodesmium. Next base: position 15,672 of record JAKQYG010000007.1, read on the forward strand.
CGTCCCATCTTTAAAGCGATCCTCAACTGATACCAAATGCACTACACTCTGATTCCCGGACTTGGGAAGCCGATTAGCAATAATGACAGCACGTTCTACGCTACCTTTGTCATCCTCAGTTTGGCGGACGTGGGTCAGGAACTGGAGTTCGGCAGCTGTTGGCATAATCTGTTCCAGTGTTGGCATAATCTGTTCCAGCAATTTTTTAGGGACATCAATCACCTTGACTTTATCGGTTGGTTTTTGTCCTTTTTCTAAAGTTAGTTTTGGGAAAAAAGGTGAGCTATCGGAATCGGCCTCCAGTTCACTTAAGCTGACAACCTTAGTTGTCACTTTATCGGCATTGGCCGGGAGGGTCGAGGGGTCTTCTTTGGGGGATGTTGCTATCGGAGCGACCTCTTCTTGATCAAAAACCAACAGCGCTAACCAAGGGGTGTTTTCATCATCTGATTGGGCTTTTCTTTCCCAGGGCAAAGTGCTGCGGTTCAGGATAATGTGCGGTAAGACATTAGAGTGCTCACCAAGATTATGGTTGGGGGGAAATACCCCGTGAATATCCTGGGGCTTTAACTGGAATCGTTCACCGGCTACTTGAAAGGTTTTATTCAGAGTTTTTTTGAGGGGTTGAAAGTCTTCGGGTTTATTGCCCTTAATTTCTAAGCTCTGTTCAACCGTAATTTTATATTCCCCATCTTGCAATAAGGGTTTGTGGTTTTGAAGAAACTGGAGTTGGGTATGGGTGTTCATGGTTCACTCTAACTCATGGGATATTCAGGCTGCTTTTTTGTTAGGATAAAGGAAGTTATGTCCGGGACTCTGGCTAAAGTCCAGGTCTTCACTGCTCATGTTCAAGGCTTGGAGCAAGCTATTTCTAGCTTCGTTTGAGTCTTTCATTGCATTCATTTGCTCTGGACTTTCCAAGGCGATCGCTTCTTGGTTATCTGGGCTTTCAGTTTCCCGGTGAAAGGCATTGGGAATGGGGCTTAGGTCAAAACGCAAATTAGACTTGTTGATGGATTTGGTTCTGTCGGCCTTTGGCGGACCAGCGGGGGTAATGCGAAACCCGGTTAACCCATTGTCCAAGAAGTGCTCCCCATTCACTTCCGGGTTTAGTTTTGTTCCCCACAAGGCTGCGGGTACTTTTTTGAGGATTGGGTGAGGCGAGAAATGCTCTCTTAACGCTTCTGGCCCGATCGACTCGGGCGCTATTTTTTTAATGGTCACCGTGTGCTTGGTGTGGAGCAATTCCCTACCGATTTCCATGGGGCCAATGGCTGGTTGCCCGATACCTGCAGGGGTTTTATCTTCCCCTAAAAAGCTGGCCACATTCGATGGAATGACCGAATCGGTGGTAATCACCAGATGTTTAGGATTAATTACCCCCAAGTCGTCATCTGTGTCCCCTCGGGTGACCAGCCCATCTGCTACCTGGAGGCTGACCATTTGGTCATCCTGGGGTAAAAACGACTCTCGGAATTCTGGCCAGTCAATGGCTTTGGCTTCCCGGGAAGATTGATCCCCAAAACTCACACCGATGGAAACCACCCATATATGAATTTTCGCGTGGCCACCAAAGTCTGGCCCCCAAACGTGCAAGTCGGCTCCCAAATGAACAGAAATATGATGGGTGCCAAAGAAATGGTAAGTAAAGGAGCCACCCATGCTCACGTAGATTTTAGCGTCGTAGTGGTAGGGTTTCCAGGCAATTAGGAAGTCCGCGCCGATGGTAAACCAAACCTTCAATGGACCGGCGTGGTAAGTGGTGGTGAGATGTCCGCCTGCCATTAAGGCGTGGGCGCACAAGGCGAAATACATGTCACCTTTGATGTTGGTATGGCTGTCTACCTGCCAGTTGAAGGCCAGACGAGGAACAATGGGGTAGTGGGCGGGGACATGGAAATGGGGGTGATAGCCACCCAGAGTCACTACGAAATCACCGGCATGTGGCCCCTTAAACCAACTGTAAAAGGCAAAGCCACCGGTAAGGCGACACTTGCGCGAGAGTATATAAGAGTTTGGGGTAAGCCGGGCATCGATTTTTAGTACCCCTTCTTCCGGCATATAGGTGGCACGCAAGGCAACCTGAATTTCCGCCAATGGGTCTTTGTCTACCTGCTCCCCTTCCATGGAGGGGGGTACAAGCAAGGTGGAAAGACCTAGCAGATTAAAGGCAAACTGTTTGCCAAAGGCGAGGGTTACCAGGGCGAAGGAATCGACTATTTTAAAGGTCGTAAACTTTACCCCCACTGCCAGGAAGTATTGGTCTGTCTTGGGGGTTAGATAGTTGTGGAGGTTTTCCAGCTCTTGTAAAAGGGTATCACGACCAGGGTCAGGGGGTAGGCCGTCACCCCGGATGGCTTGGGCCACTAGGGGAAAGCTGGTGAGCTGTTCCACGGGTGGGATTAACAGGTCTCGGTTGTAACCAAAGCCCACAGCTAAGCCGGTAACAAAGAAAAAGGCTGGGCCACCGAGGGGGTCATTGACCAGGGCATAGACGAATAAGGAAGCCTCGCCATTAATGGTAGTATAGGAACCGATGGCAGCGATGCTCAACTCTTCCATCTTTAGGGTGGCAATGCCGTTGTATTCCTCGTATTCGGGAACTGTATTTCCCTGGGAATCTTTGTTATACACCCCTCGTAATAGGGAAGCACCGATCTCTGCACCCTCTTTCTGGTAATCGATCGCGATGCCGTGCAGGGTGAATTGGGGGTCGATCTTGGTTAGGGAAGAGCCTACCCCCAGACCCTCTAGGCCGATGGTGAGACCGCCTAACGCGAGGGAGGCATCGAACAACATCCAGACTTTTTGGTCTTGATATTGAACACCAATGCGATGTAAATGCACTGGGCCGAGTTTTTTCTGCACGTTGATCCACGTTCCTGAGTCATTACTGACACTGTTTCTGGTGCTGCCATTGGGTTGAGAAACTGAAGAGTCTGCTTTTAGCGGTTCAGTGGTGCCTGATTGATCATCATTTGTGTCGATCGGCAGGGCGATCGGAATCAGTTCTTTTCCCCAGCACAAGGTGGTGGCAACACTGGGACCCTTTTTAATTTCTTTTAGCTGCAACTGGTTTATCCCAGTAGGTAACAGTCCGTTGATTGTTGCGATTTCGTCTCCAGTGTCGGCAGTGGAGCTATAAGCGGCGGACGCATACAGCACCTGGAAGGTTAATTCGACTTTTTTATCGGACGAAAACTGTTTGCCAATTAGGGGCAGACCAGCTAGATTGATGCCCGCGTCAATGTGGGCTAGAAATAGATTTTTCGAGGTTTGATTCGAGCTGTTTTCAGTTGCTTCATGAATAAGAGCAGCATCTTTAATCGTAAACGAGAGAACGTCAGGAACACCCGATACTCCAAACTTCGAGAGTAAATCTTTTAACGAGATTGCTTGACCTTCATCATCATGATAAGCCGCTATCATTCGTTTTGAATTCCGGTCTTTATCAAAAAGAAGGTCAAATACTAATTCATGACTTGGGACAGACAAGATTATCTGTCCCTGGAAGTCTGTGTTGAATGTATCATCCAGATGATGGGTAATTGCGAAATCGACGCGGGAGTCTACCTCAATGTCATTAAAGTCTAAAGCGGCTTCCGTATGAAAGGTGAAATCCCTCGATTGCGTGTTGAAAGTCATCGCCGTGTTTCCGATCTCTAAACTACTCAAACCGGAAGGTAAGGTGGCTGAATTAGAAAATTGTTTCTTTAGACCTTCTAAAAAATGACCTACGGGAACCCTTTCTGAAAAGCCGATTTGTCCAGAAAAATACCAGCCCGAGGAGGTTTCGTGAAACGCGATTAAATCTAGATCGATAAAATATTCTTCGCCTTGTTCATCAATAAAAGGGATCGCCATCACCGCATCGATATAGGCAAAGGTGTTCCACTCGCTCTTTTCTAAAGTAATCCACAGGTTTCTTAAGGGTTGAATTGACACTGCCTTGGATAATTTTAATTCCCAGTTGCTGGCAATATCTAACTCTAGTTCGTAGCGCTTTTGCTTAACATCAGCAACAAGTGAGCAGTCTAAAATTGATACTTCTGGCAACTGGGCAGCGGGAAGCATATGACGAAATACTTCCGAAAGATTCATTTGTTGGTAAAGACCTAACTCCCCGGTTAGAACAAAATCAGGGTAAGAAGCACCGAGATGAAGCAATCCCCCACCCAATTCCACATTGCTTAAAACCCGAAACTGTTTTTGAGCGCTACCTGAATCTAGATCAACTTCCCACTCTAACAATAAGTCTTCTATTTTAATCGCCCCTTCTAGAAATGAATGACTCCAACTAGAGGAGGGACCAATAGAAAAAACAACCGATGATAACCAATGGCTAACAGACTGACCGAGCGCAAGATCAAGAGTAAGCTCTCTGATATACCATTTCGTGAAATTATTTACGGGAATGGGAAATTGGCTATCTTGATGAGCTGGGGAATGGTCGCCCAAAAGACTTTCAAAGGCGGAAAAGCCCGGGAAGGCGATTTCGTCCAGGTTCTTGATGATAAAGCTTGAACTTCCGATCGGCCAAATAATCGCTACTTTCGCCGAAGACGAACCTATTTTTAAGGTAGCAATTAACTCAACCCCTGACTTGGCGTACATAAAATCATCGACGGTGTCGGTATACAAAACCAGGGATGAGATTTCGATACCAAAAATGTCTTTGAGGGTTAGGGATAAATGATCCCCGAAATCATGAATCAAACTGATCGTTTCTTTGTTTGGTTCTTGCTCGAGGTATCCATGAACATCAAATGAGGTGGGGATAGTTGGGATTGAGCTTGTCGCAGTTTGGTTAATATAGTCAATGAGTTTCTTGATATAAGTAATAATAGAGGATATGGAAGGCGGTAGCTTTACCTGTCCTTTATAGTTCAATCCCATTCGCGTTTTGTTGAGATCAAGAGAGCTATCCACCAGAGTTAACTTGTCGTCTAAGGTGGATGTATTTCTAGCCCCATAGGAAGAAAACGTGATTTCAATACCGTTTGTGAATTCTAAGGCATAAAAAAAAGAAGTAACATTACCTTGAGCAGGAATTGCGTAATTTGTGTATTTAGGTAGCTCAGGATAACTTGAGGAAAATCGCCACGAATCGGGGAGTCTGGCGCGAACCAAGCATTCCAATTGATCGTTATGGATATAAAAACAAACCTTAACATCCTGGTCTAAGACCCGCAAAAATGAAGTTGCTGTTGCGGAGAAGGTAATTTGATTCTCTTCTACTTGAATATTGTTGATTTTTTTTAACTCAAGCGCTGTCGTCAACAATTCCTCAAAGGCTGCCGATAACAAAGGATACCAGTTAGGTGAGCCTAGATTACTTTCTGTTAACAATAATGTATTGTTATTAGAGAGAATATGGGTATGGATCGTTTCTATTTTTCGATTAGTCATAAGTCAAGATCATAAATTGTATAGGGTTTTTGAAAAGAGGAGCCATTCGGATACCTTGTTGTTGTATCCTATTTATTTGGATCTTTCGTAGAAATAAATTCAAAATTTTGGACTATTGCCTGGGAATTATTATCATCAAACGCTTTTAATAATGCTTCTAATCCAGTTATTATTTGAACACAGCAATTGCTGTGTTCTTGTTCATCACTAAGAGTTTGTTTATAGCCCTTAAAATTAGTTATTGTTTCCTCAACAACGCTTTTATAGTCTTTCAACTCGTTATATAGCTTATTTTTTATGACATATAGCATTTGCTGTTTAAAAATATGATAGAAACTTTTATTGATTTCTTTTATCTCACTAAACTTACTTAATAGTGCATTTTTATAAAGTATTTCACCATTCTCTTTTTTACCATAGTTACTGACCAATTCAACAGTGCGATCTATGAGCTTTTGACGATATAAAAATTCATAATATTCCTTGTCATAGCAATCCTTTCCGTTAGTATTATCTGCTAACGCTTGATACAAAACTCGCTCCACGGTAAAATCCAATATTTTCGCTTCATTGATATCAAAGCTTTGGCTTTGTGCATCATAAATGTGGTCAAATACTTTTTTTTCACCATAATAGATTTTGTAGCGCATCCAACGGCCTAATGGTAGGGATAATAAAAAAAAGTTTTTCTCTATATGCTGTTGAAGCATAACTAACTTTTCTTTGTCTTGATCTTTGGCTTTTTTGATACTCTCTGATAATTCTTCAAAGGCTTTACTTAATTCTGTCGCGTTTTGTTTAATAGTGTCCTGATTGCCATTTATACAAAACTTATTCTTCCATTCATTAGCGTCGTCGGAACTCAACCAGGTTTTCAAATTTTGTTCTCCATCTCCATTAAAAGGAAGTGGTTGATTCTCTTTATCTTTAAGTTTCCAAACGCCTTGATTTGGCATTGAATAAGCTGTGATTTTTGCCTTAAATTTTTCCCGATCTCCCTCTAATATTTCGAGATATTTATACCTCTTTTTGGTATTTTGAATAACTCTTCGTTGCCCAACCTCAATGCCCAATTGTTCTGTGTTGCAGTGTTTACTGCCGGAAATAAAATTGCCCAGCTCTTCTTTTCCTCCATCTCCATGGCCAAAGAGATGACACCACTCTTGATTGGTGGGTAGAATAATATTATTCTCCTGAGAAGAGTTATCTGGTTGCCAATTTGCTTTGACCTGTTTATCATTCTTAAGAAGGTATTGCGCGAAGGCAGACGCTGGTAGTTTGGTATTGGTTACTTTAGAGATTTTAACGCCATAATCATTACTATCATTTTTTTGTTGTTTTTTTAATTCTTTATAAATATCATATTGATTTAACGCTTTTCCCATCACAGTAGAAGCATCCAACCTTTTTCCAATTTCACTTGATTTTTTATATACTACTCCCTTTTTTTCTTTTCCTTTGTTCTTAATACGATAATGGTGACTTGATTTGAAACCATTAGAGCTGAGAACGGGTAATTTAGGATCTATAGGTTTGCTCTTATCCCCTTGCCCTTTGGGGCAATTTCTAGGATTATTGTTAGATTTTTCATTGCGCTTATTGGTAATTTCTTTGGCGTATATGAACCTACTATTCATATTGGTTTTTTCAGGGTTTGGAGAGTTATATTTTAGAGATTTCTTTTTATCTTGGGGCACATTGGTTTGTTTATAACCATTAACAAATTCACCCTTTGTTACCCTATCTGACGGCAATCCTAAATATAAAGCTAATAACCTTGCTTCATGCTGCTCATCTTTTTGCAAGTCCCGATACTTCCACACATAAGGCAACTCATCAATTTTATCCGCTCGCATTTGATAGCCAGACCATCCACCACTCTTTCCAAAAATCAACTCAGCTAAAAAGGATTCTAGCCCATTACTATCTTCATAATAGAAACACCAATAATTATCGAAAAGAAGTTGGCTGTAATCTAGGGCTTCTGTATACAATTGTCGTATTTCATTTTTTTCATCTTCATTATCTGTTTCTTCATATTTTAGAAAATCATCTAAATCTTTCCAAAGTTCAGTGAATTTTTTGTATTTTTTTTTTGTTAGTTTTTCATATATCCATTCCATGAACACCCATAAAGCTTCCTTGAAATCTGAGTCAATATCTTTTTCGTTGATGTATTTCTTGTATTGATCTATGGTATAACCATAACCTATAGCGTTATCATTATTACGTTTGGGATAACAATTATCACCAAATTGTTTTTGTAATTCTTTTTTTGAATTAATTAATATATTACTATTCGCATTCTCACAAAATCCATAAAAAAAACTAGTCCTCGGGAAACAGTTTAAATAGAGTGGGTCCTTATTTTGACTTGAGTTTAAAATAAGGTTAACTGCACCATGTCCTGGAGGGTTAACATAATAAGAATTAGTGTGATTGTCATAAGTAATTTTGTTACAAACAATAAAGTTTATTGCTTTTTTGTATGTACTACCTTCTAGTTTATACCGATACATCGCGGTATCAGTCCCTTGATCTAAATAAAGGGGCTTCGCGTCTGAGTTTAAATAAA
>JAKQYG010000070.1 GCA_023356515.1 Trichodesmium sp. MAG_R04
TTGAAGTGGAATTATTTCTTCGCCTTTAGCTGTATAACGTGACTCAACTTCGATGACTTTTTGATAGAGCATTTCAGGCAAAATAATTTGTCTAGCAAAAATATTAGGGCGGTTTTGATAGCCAATTCTTAGTGCATCTTTGAAACCTTTAGTAATGACTAAAACTGTGCGATCGCCTTTTCTTTCTAATAAAGCATTTGTAGCAACAGTTGTACCCATTTTAATTACTTCTATTTCTTTTGAAGGTATAGGGTTATTTTGAGAAATTCCTAATATTTCTCTAATTCCTTGAACTGGCGCATCGAGATAGTGTTCTGGATTTTCTGATAATAATTTATGAATAATAATTTTACCGTCAGGAGCTTGGGCTACTATATCAGTAAATGTACCTCCACGGTCTATCCAAAATTGCCAACGATTATTAGTAATTGATATTTTATTCATATTTATATTAATTTTAATTTTAAGTATAATAATTATATTTTTTTAGTTAAAAATGCACACAAGCTTAGTTGTTTATCAAAATTTAAATGATAGGTTAAAACTCAATCAAGAAGGCAAGAGGGGTAAAGTAGACAAGAAGAAGACAATAGGAAAAATTTAATAGATTAATCCATCAAATTAATTTTTATAGACTACTATTTGCCTTGGCGACTGCTTTCTATCTGCTCAAAATTAAGTTTTGTAAAATTGCTTTGTTTAGTCAAGTATTTAAGGATATACAGTATTGTTATCTATTCCCTGCATAATTATTTGTATGTATTACTCAGATAGACTTTCTTTTTTTATTCTCTATCCTCTTGAAAATGTTAAATTCATCTTCCAAAGGTAATTATAATACTGCTTTTATAGGGGTTATTATCTTAATAAGATACACTATCTTTTGTCCTCTATTCTCTATTTCTCTTCATATAGATTCCTTGAATAAATTTCCATTTATTCCATTTCCGAACCTTCCTGACTACCCATTTCTCGTATCCATCTCAAAAGTGTATTCGCTAATCTTGTTGCTACGACAGTTCCTTCAAAATTAAAATCGGAATTTTGTAAACCCTTTCCCAGTATTTGCTTACCTATATCTGTAATAAAAACTAATACTGCTCTATTTTTTACCTCAATTCTAATTGCTCCTAATTTTTCTAATTCTTCATATACTCTTTGATATTTACCTATTTTTTTACCGTATTTTTTACGTTTAACTCTAGTAGTTAATTCACTTTTTTTTACTCCTATAGCTGTTTCTCCCTCTCCTCCTAAATCCCATAAAGTAAGTAGTAAACGAGTTTTATTTATATCCTCAATACTTTCCTCTCTAATACTTTCATTATCATCCCCGAAATTAATATTTGTTTTTGTGTCTAAACTCTGATTTTCTGTTGACATCTCGAGATTTCCTTATGTATATGAAATCATTAATAAATGCTATTGGGCAGACTCATATTTTTGTTTATTAAACCTGCCCACGACCAGTTAAATTATTAATAAATTAACAAATTTTCAATTTATATTGAACTATCAGAAAGGACTCTAATACCTGTTAATTTCAAAATTTAGAAATGCTTATAGAGAGGCAAAGCTAAATATTCAGTATTTTCTGTGCCATCTCTATAATTTGACGCATCTTCCCCTCACAATAATAAATTCAGAATGTTCTGCATCTGTCAAGTCTATTTCTAACACTTTTCCCGCTCCTTCACTTTCTAGCAAATAGGGTATTTGTTAGAAAATATTTTCTAAACCATATTATCTTTGAAAATAGGTAATACAAGGTATAGCTGAAGTTAACTCCCCACTTATACTATTTCTCCATGAAGTTGTACTTAATATAAAGATAGGAATAGTCACTGTAATAAGGCCTTAAGTAACACAACGATCATAATGAGCAATAATTATTAAGTGCATTATTACAGAGAAGTGGTATTAACCCCAGCTATCCCTTAAATGTTATAGCACTACATAAATAAGTTAGAACATTTATAAAATGCCCAAATTCAGTTGCTTTTGATATATTATTAAAGTCTATGAAAAATTTTACTCAAATTGCTCTAACTGGTCTAGTCGCAACCAAATATTCGGAGTCGGTACTTTGCCGAATTTGATAAAAGCATAATCTCCCCTAGTATCAAGAATTTCTCCTTGACTCTCGAATATGTAAGGAGGAAATCTATTATCACTTGCTTTAGCTTCTAAACTATTTTCTAGTTTTTCTCGCACAACACGAACTAAACTACCTTTTTTAATCTGTGCCATATATGATTTCCATTTGTTGTCTTTTCTGCATTAAATTCTAATAGGGAATTAGATTAAGTCAATCTTTTTTTCTCATTTTTATTCTATCTTTTTTCCCCGTTGCCTGTGTCATGGTTGTAAAAATACAGCAGATTAGTTGATTGGTGTAGTAAATATTTTTTATTTGTTACGCTCTCCTACTCCTCATCTTCCTTACTCTCTACTCTCTATTATTTTTGACATTGAGGACAAAAATGGGTAGAGCGTCCCGCTAATTTAATTTTTTCTACAGATGTATGACAAATTCGACATGGTTGACCAGCACGATTATAAACCCAGGCTACACCTCCATAGTTACCATTAACTCCCTTAACATTAAGAAAGTTGCTAAAAGTCGTACCACCTGCATCTATAGCAGTTTGTAATACTTTAAGTATGGCTAGATATAGTTGTTCTATTTGGTTTTCTGTCAAATCTTTACATATAGTTATTGGTCTAATACCACTGAGAAATAGAGCTTCATCAGCATAGATATTCCCTAAACCGGCAATAGTTGTCTGGTCTAAAAGGGCTGTTTTTATTGTTCGATGTCTTTTGTAGAGTTTTTTGTTAAGGTAGTTTGGGCAAAATTCGGGAGAAAATGGTTCAATACCCAGTTGTTTCAGGCCAGTTATAATATGGGATATTTCTGTTGCTGGTGGTACTCTCCATATCTGGCCAAAAGTGCGTTGATCTACAAATCTCAATTCATGGGTAGAACTACCTTCACTTTCTAAAGATTGATGTTCAAAAAATAATCTTACTCGTGTGTGTTTGTGCAGACTTTCTTTTGAGTTTACCCATAATAGTTGACCTGTCATTCGTAAATGTACTCCTAACCAACCATCTTGATTATGTTTAGCTTGGAGTTTTGGTTTTTTTTTGCTCCATTTGTAGAGTTGGGCAAGCAAATATTTACCTTGTCGATACCATTGGGCGATCGCTTTACCTTCCAAACCCCTCAAAAAGTCAACTATAGAAATTGGGTGAGCAACCGTCCGTGCTAATAGCACTTCCCCACCCAATATTCGTTTGTTTAGAGTCAGTTGATTTAGACCCCGCTTTACTATTTCTACTTCCGGCAGTTCTGGCACAGTGCTAACTATTTCTCACAGTATTTATTATGTAAGCATTCAGCTAAATGCCACCCATACTTTTAATTGTTTGAAATCACGAAGACGCTAATTTCTCCTTTAAAGGTAAAGAAGTTGATAGATGAATGCTTACAAGATTGCTTATATCTCTACAAGTTCATTCATACCAAAGTTATTAGTGTTAACCCCAGTTGGACTACCACTGAAACCAGTGTAATTGACTTTGTCAAAGCGAACAATAACCGGATACTTAATACCACTTTTGTCGATAGAAGCAACTGTACCAACATCCTGATACCAGTAGGATTCTTTGCGCAAAATCCGAACTTTAGAACCACGTTTAACCATGATTTTTTTCCCTTAAATTAAGTATCGTAAAACTCCCAGTTTATTTTATCTCTTTTATGTCTGATAATTTTTTAAGTTTTATTGCAATTAATTTATCCAGAATAATTGAAAAAAATGAGCAGTATAACCCCGTAAATCTCTAGTCATAGAAATATTTATTACTCTAAGGTTAAAATAAATAGCAGTTGTGAGATATTTTTGTACTAAATTACCTAGTTTTGGTGCTACTTGAGTAGCTGCTGCTAACAAAATACCAAGACCTAAAAGTTTTTCAATTACTCTTGAGAGTAGAAGAGTAGAAGTATATTTATACCAAGAGCTAATCTAGTAGTAAAATCCTTGTAATGTTGAAATTCCTCCAATTGATTGATTAAAAGCTTTTGCAGTTATTAAGTTTGCTAATTCCCTCAATACCAAAACTGTAGCATATTCTATTTGCCTTTTCTCTAATTCTCTCCAAATATAAATCAAATTGTTTACACCTTGATTTTTGTTTTGGTTTTGGAAGAAATCAACTACTAGTTTCTTCCTGTCTTTGACCATTGCGAAATACTCCAGGAAATCGTTTTCCTTTAGTATCTATAATATTTCCTACACCATGAGGTATTCCACCTCTTAGTTCTCCTTCATAACGAATTCCATTAGGATATGTACAACTACCTTTGCCATCTAGTGCTTTGTTATAAAAAGTTCCTTGACACCGTATTCCGTTAGCACGAGTAAATACTCCTGGACCAAAAGGAGACCCAGCAAAAAATTCCCCCTCATAGCGATCGCCATTGGCATAAATAAATTCACCTTGACCTGTGGGCTGGCTCCTAATCACACTACTAGAGAGATTTTCTTCTAAGTTAAAATTTCCCACAAAGCGATCGCCATTCTCAAAAATAATTGTCCCAGACCTAATTTTTCCATTTTGGAATACTCCTGTCACCCTAGAATCATTGGAGAATATAAAAGTACCTTGTCCATTAGGAAGACCATTACGAAACTGTCCTTCATAGCGATCGCGATTAGCATAGACATATACACCATTTCCTTGTGGCTTTCCATTAACAAAATCCCCAGTATAATTATCTCCATTGGAGTAATTACACTTAACTCTCCCTGTAGGGGGGTTACCTTGACAAAGAGGTGATTTTGTTTGTTCTTGTGCCATTAAGGACTGAGGATGCATCATCACAACTATGTATCCTAGGCAAGAAACTGTTAATATTTTTATTCTTAGTTGTTTGATTAATAGCAGCATGGTTATTCCAGTTATCAGTACCAAAAATATAGAAAAATATTCTTGCTAAAGAGTGTTTAATTAAGTGTTACCTTAATGGGATAAACTACAACACTAAGCTGATGGTATAGTGTGGGCTTCTCGCTTCGCAGTCCCTTCATCTCATGCCATAATCTTTAATTTGGCGTGAGGATGAATCGACAATTTAGCTAAACTAACTTACTGAAAAGCAATTATTTTTTATTAGTCTTCAGTAGTTTTTGGTTTACTTCCTACCTCTTTGGCAATTTCTACACCACTTTGCTCAAAGACAACAATTGGGAGAGCTCCTTTATTCAAGTTAACCCGCTTTACCAATACCTTCCCATTAGCCAGATTTTCTCCAATTTTTACATATCTACTGGTAAGTTCGGTAGGAACTTTGACAATAATTTGTTTTTGACTTCCTACTTGGACAACCCCGCTAACTTCTATCCCATTCGCAATAGTAGTATCTGGAGGAGGAGGGGGAGGTGGTGGTGGAAGAGGTTGTGGTGGTGGTGGTGGTGGAAAACCAGGCCCACTCCACTGAGTAGGTGGAGTTGGTTGTATAGGCAATTCCGGTAAGCTTGGTACTTGTTGAGTGGATGAACTTGGCAGATCTAGAGGTTTTGATGCATCAGGCTCTCTCAAAACACTAGGTTGAATTGTGGGAGTTGGTGGTATGGGTGTTTCCTCCATCGGGTTAGGTATCTTAGGGGAGGGCGACTTATTGTCTGTTTTGGGGACATCTCTTTCTCGATCCCATTCTGGAGAAGGTTCAGGTCTGGGCTCACCCAGACCCCCAAAAGTTTCTGGTAGATTGGGGACATCTGGTACTTGTTGACTGCTTACTTCAGGAAGTTGAGTAAATATGGGCTCATCCCCATTCGTAATTGTAGATGGCACTGGGATAGTTGGTAAACCAGAGAAAGGATCTTTGGTATTTGGAATTGTTGGAATAGAGGTTTGTGCTTGAGAGGTTGTGTTAGTTGGAATTCCTTGCTCGAGAGATTTAATTCTTTCATTAGGGTTTGTGGATCGAATTAAATCTATTGCCGTTTTCGGCTTCTGGGAAATATCTGAAGATGGAAATACTCCATTAGTAGGTTTGGGAGATGGAGATTCTGGAGCTTCTACCTTTGGAGTAGGAGAATCTTTAGGAATATTTGTGGTAGAACTGTCTCTATTTTTAAGAAAAGGAAGAGATTCACACCCACTTATCCATAGAGACAATATACTCACTACTGCTTTTAATAAAAGTTTACGCATTGCCAATTCTGAAAAGCCTAATATTGCAGAAGATGGAGGGACTAATACCTGAGCCCATATTCCATATTTGTTTATAAAAAGTTTGAGAATCTGATAGTCTTAATTAGTTGCGCCTCCTCATTTTAAGTTTAGTTTGTCTATTGTTCATGATGCTAGTTCTAATAATTTTTCAGTTTTTCTAAGAGGGATATTACAATGCGTAAGCATCAGTTATTGTTTTGGTTTTTTAAGCATCAGTTTTGGTTTTTGTTTTAGATAAAAGCTTTATTAATTGTGCTATAATCCGAGCTTACTAAAAAACCTAGCTTCCTTAACCTTAAATATATATTTCTTTAAACCCCTTTTTTAAGGGCTTGGTTTTCTTGATAAAAGCTGAATACTTACCAAAACTTAATCATTTCTCATAATTTCCGAATACCGATTTCTTCTACCTCTTAGGTTGAAAATTTATAGATTTTTGCCTTATATAACTATTATAAATATTTGGATACAACTAAAGTTAACTTATAAGGATAGGGGAAAACACAAGGGCAAGAGGTAAGGAGAAACTGTCTTGATTAAGAAACAATATAACTTATATATTTTAATAAAATCAATCTTATTCATAAAGAAAAAATATTCAAGTATAGTATTTAGAGATTATTCAGTTCATTATAAAACCGAAATGAGGCATAAAAGGTAATAAATTATGAATAATGGTTTTATATCTCCGGTGGTACTAATTATTCTAGATGGTTGGGGTTATCGAGAAGATAAAGATGGAAATGCTATTGCTATCGGTGAAACACCTAATATCGATAGTCTTTGGCGAGCTTATCCAAGAACTTTAATTCAAGCTTCTGGCAAAGCAGTAGGTTTACCAGAAGGTCAAATGGGCAACTCAGAAGTTGGCCACTTAAATATTGGAGCGGGGCGAGTTGTTCCCCAGGAATTAGTGAGAATTTCTGATGCGGTAGAAGATGGCTCAATAGCACAAAATCAAGCTATTGAAAAGATTTGCCAGGATGTGATAGAACGTAATTCTAAACTACACTTAGTAGGTTTATGTTCCCCTGGAGGAGTTCATTCCCATGTCAACCATTTATTAGGTTTACTGGATATGGCTAAGGCTAAAGGTATTTCTGATGTTTGTATTCATGCTATTACTGATGGACGTGATACAAATCCTAAGTCAGGAGTTCAGGTACTTAAACAGATAGAGTATTATACTAAGCAAATTGGTTTAGGCAGAATTGCTACGGTTAGTGGTCGCTATTATGCAATGGATCGAGATAAACGATGGGACAGAATTCATAAAGCTTATGAAGTAATGACTCAGGATGGAAAGGAAATGGGTCCTTCAGCTTCTGAGTTACTACATTTTTTTTATACTGAAGGTATCACAGATGAATTTATAATTCCATTTAGAATAACTCCTGGAGCAGTAGAACCTGGGGATGGTGTAATTTTCTTTAATTTTCGCCCAGATCGTGCTCGTCAATTAACTCAAGCTTTTGTAGATCCAGATTTTAACGGGTTTGAGCGCCAACAAATTGAACCATTAACATTTTTAACTTTCACTCAGTATGATTCCAGTTTGCCAGTTTTAGTTGCTTTTGAGCCTCAAAATTTTAATAATATTCTGGGACAGGTAATTGCAAAAAATGGTCTACGTCAGTTCCGTACTGCGGAAACTGAAAAGTATGCTCATGTAACTTACTTTTTTAATGGGGGTTTGGAGCAACCATTTGAGGGAGAAGATCGAGAATTGGTTCAAAGCCCAATGGTGGCTCATTATAATAAAACACCGGAAATGTCTGCAGAAGATGTGACAGAGGTAGCGATCGCTGCAATAAAAAAGCAAATCTATTCTCTAATCGTTATTAATTATGCTAACCCTGATATGGTGGGTCATACTGGGGTGATGGATGCTACAATAAATGCGATTCAGACCGTTGACCATTGCCTAGGAAAACTTTTACAGAGTATTAGTCAAGTAGGTGGCACAACGATTATTATTGCTGACCATGGAAATGCTGAATATATGTGGGATAAACATGGTAACCCTTGGACTGCCCACACTATAAATCCAGTGCCATTTATACTGATAGAAGGAGAAGGACGTAAAATTTCTGGTCATGGTACAGAAGTACCATTGCGACAAGATGGCTGTTTGGCAGATATAGCACCAACCATTTTAGAAATTCTCAATCTGCCTCAACCTGCTGAAATGACTGGAAAGTCAATTATTAATAAGGCGGAGTATAATATCGAACAAAATCCTACTCCTATGCGGATTAGTTTGTAAACTTCCTTAAAACTAAAGTATTAGTGAATGTTTTGACTGTAATTTAAAGAATTAGAAAATTATGAATGTCGTTCAACTTGCGGAAATTATCTGGGTTATATGCGCTATTGGTATTATTATATTTGTTTTATTGCATAGCCCGAAAGGTGATGGAATAGGTGGTATTGGTGGACAAGCTCAATTATTTACTAGTACTAAGAGTGCAGAGATAACTTTAAATCGAATTACTTGGACCTTATCTGTGGTGTTTATGGGTTTAACCGTGCTTCTGAGCGCAGGGTGGTTACCACAATAAAAAGCTAGAAGCCTTGAAGGGGGGAAGTTAAATCTACATCAAGTAGTAAATTCGGAGACTTTAAGAATGTACTAACGTATAATTTGCCGGATAAATAGTTTGGGAAATCAGTAATTGTTCTATTCTATTTTGATAAATTTCTCCAAACTATTAAGTAACGCGGGTGGCCAACGACGAATATTAGTAACCCAATCAATATCTTGATACCGAGGGTCTAATCCTACAACAGCTACCCAGTTACTCTCTGCTTCTCCCTGTTTACCTTGTTCCCAGAGACCAGCAGTTAAAGCTGCCCGCATATCAGGAAAGTTAGGATATTTACGAACAAGACTTTTCATTGTTTGTATTGCTTTTTGAGTTTTTCCAATTTGGTAAAGAGCTAGGGAATAATTGGCAAGAGCAAAGGCATATTCAGGAGCTAATTCAGAAGCTTTTTTATAATCTTCAGTAGCTTTTTCCCATTCTCCTAGTCCTCCTTCTGCATTCCCACGGTTATTATAGGCAACTGGGTCAGTTGGGTCTAATTCTATGGCTTGATTGTAATCAGCGATCGCTTCTGACCATTTTCTGAGTCTTTCGTAAGCTATACCACGATTTAGGTAGGGATCGGCAGCTAAAGGTAAAATTTCTATCGCTTTTTCATAATCAGATATTGCCTCTTCTATTTTGTTTTGGCTTAGCCTAACATTACCTCTGTTGCTCCAAATAGCAGGGTTGTTGGGATATTGTTTGAGGATCTGAGTCCATAATTCTTCGGCCCTTGTAAACTCACCGTTATTACTATAATTTAAGGCTTGATTAAATAGATTGTTTAATTCTTCTAGCTGAGTAGGGGTGATATTCTGTAATTGAGTGGCAGACATTACATCTGATGGGTTACTTAAGCAAAAGAGAAATAATAAAATAATTGTTATGAAAAGTTTCCTAATTAAGTGCAGCATATTGATCCTTAGATGATAATAAAGATAAGAATAGTAATTTACCTGATGATATACCAGTAAAATACCTTGATGATAATAAAAAGATAAGAATAAGCTGTTAGGCATTCAAATAACATATATATAGAAATAGGAATATAAGAAGAACACTGAAATATGCCAGCTAAAGTGTATCTCAAGCTAGAGCAAACAGAAAGATTATAAAAAGCTGCAAAAAAGGAAGAAAATGGTAAGCATTCAGTTCGAGCGCTTTTCCTAATTAATGCTGCGCAAAAAGATGAAGTTGAGCTAATCATCTTTTTCGTGTCGGACTTTTAATTATTCTTGGAGTCTAATTTTTTCTTCTATAGCAACCCTATTTTATTTATGCCAAAAATCCTGCCACTTTTTGAGAATAGGTTTGAGCATAATAGTCAATGGGCAAGAGTTTTGGAATTTCTTACGAGTGTTTGATGTGGAGTATCATGGGGGAAAAATTAGAATAAATTTTTATTCCTGAAAAAGGCACAGAATTTATGATATCAATGCCTATACGACAATAATTATTGCAACCAAAAAAAAAGGAAGAAAACTAAAAATTTATTGGAGGTCTGAACTAAAAATTCTCATTTCCTTCTATCAAAACTAAAAATTCATATTCATATCCATATTTATATTTATGGAAGTTAGTATCTAGTTTTAAAGTATATACCCCACTCATAGGTATAATATCCGTCCATTCATTGTTATTAAGTTCTATATTAGGTTCCTTTGCCATAAGTTGGCCATCGGGACTAATGATTGCTGGAAAGACATCTCCTAAATTTTTGATAGTTAGGGTTTGAGCCTGAATCATTCTCACCCGGTAACTATGACTACCAGTACCAATAATTTGACCCCTAACAATAGCTGTGTCGTTTCCTGGGGAAAAAGTAATGGTCTGATCTACTATTGCACAGCTACTGCGAGTTCGGTTCTTAGCAACCCAACCTCTGACAGGATTAGTAATTTGTAGCCAACCAGATTTTTCATTTATGACAGAAACAAAGGTATTATTTTCAAGTTTACCAACTATATTACCTTCTATTACTTCTGGAATACTACGAACATTTAGAGGTGCTTCAGGATCATCTACTATGGCCATAACTATTTTGCATCCTAATGTTGATGGTGTAATTATAACTGGACTGGACTTTTGACTAACTAAATCTGAGGAATTGGGAGTTGAAGATGGTGGTCGTAGTTTAGTAGAAACTAGGTTGCTTTCTAAAGTTTGTCTTTGGAAAAAATGACTAGCAAATTGTGATGAATTAGACTGAATTGTTAAATAAGCAATAGAGGCAGTACTAGCAAATCCAGTTATTGTTGCAATAATTAAATATTTCTTGTGTAATGACATATATTTTTATCTCTCGATTAACTTAATTTTATTTCACTTTTTTAGTCAATTTTTATTTTAATTATAAGCATTACTGTTATCTATTAAAGTCAAGGTACGATGTTAATTTTTCAACAATATAATAGCTAATAAACTATTTAAAAAAGAGTTATACAAAGGTGCAAATAAATCGCGATAAACTATTAAATAAAGTTAAGAGAGAAGTTCTGCAACTACTATCGCAGTCTCTACACCATGCAGTAATAATTAACCTTATTCGGCAGCAACCACCCCAAAAATTAAAACGTTCTTGGGATCTAGAAGTAAAAGTAGGAAAGCATCCTATTTTTCAACTCCCTGCTCAAGTAAGTATTATACAAGTTTTCGACCGCATGGGAGGAAAATTACTCATATTGGGAAATCCTGGAGGTGGCAAAACTACAACTTTACTGGAATTAGCAAGAAAACTTGTGATTAGGACTGAAAAAGAGAAAAAATCACCAATTCCAGTCTTATTAGATATTTCAACATGGCAAAATAACGGTCTGAAAATTTCAGATTGGTTAATCGATCAACTTAAGTTTAAATACAATATTCCTAAGAAAGTTACTCAAGACTGGCTAGAAAGTCAGTTACTATTACCATTAATAGATGGGTTTGATAAAGTATCCCCAGAATTATCTGAACATTGCCTAGAAGAAATTAATAAATTATCAGTCGATTTTCAACCTAAACACTTAGTTGTTTGCAGTAGTTTTGCAGCTTATAAAAATTGTTATAATAAGTTGAGAGTTAATGCCGCAGTATTATTAAAACCTTTAATAAATGGTCATATTCAAGATTATTTATTGGCAGCTAGAAGTCGAGAACTTTGGAGTTCTATTCAGGATGAACCAGAGTTATTAAACTTAGCTAGAATACCATTAATGTTAAGCATAATGACTTTATCTTATGAGGAAATTTTAATTGCTGCTTGGAGAAGAATTACTTCTAAACAGGGAAGAGAAAAATATTTATTAAATGCTTATATTCGTTTTCAATTACGGGAAAAAACTAACTATAAATGTTATTTTAGAAATCAAGAACCACTACCAGAACAAACAAGAAGATGGTTAGCATGGCTAGCAAAACGAATGGTAGCAGAAAATCTTCAGGAATTTAGAATAGAAAAATTAGAGTCAAGTTGGCTAGACCCTAATAAGGAGTTACAAACATATAAGTTAATTGTTAATTTGATTAGTATATTATTTTGGGGTTTTACTTTTGGATTGATTTTTGGATTAGTTTGGGAATTAAAAAAAGGATTGATTGGTGGATTGATTGG
>JAKQYG010000071.1 GCA_023356515.1 Trichodesmium sp. MAG_R04
CAACCTGGAATGTTGTTCCTTTCTCACTTAATACAGTGCAAAAACAGGTTGCAGCAGTCAAACAACAAGGTTATGGATATTCGATCTTTAGTTGGGAATATTTAGTGTTACGTCGTTTAGGAATAAAGATTAAATAAGACCCATAAATATTGGTCAGGAGTATTGCACTAAAAGGTTTCCGAAGAGGAAATCAGGAGGTTAATAAATTCTCATTCCTTAGCAAGTTTCTTGAACAGGAGGAGCAAAAATTCCAGCTTTTGAGAAAACTAGCGATCGCTAATCTTTACCGATAACTGATAACTGGGCAAACACAAATGTGCTGCCCTAATCTTTAAATTTTTATTCTTCGCTCATAATTTGAGGAACTTTAAAAAAGTCTCCATCTTGTTCTGGAGCACAAGAGAGAATTTCTTCTCGGTGAGGAAAAGGTTCCAAATTATCCTCACGAGTAATATTACTAACATCAATTGCCCTAGTAGTAGGAGGTACAAGTTCTGTATCTAACTCACTCAACTGTTTAAAGTATTCTAGAATACTGCTTAATTGAGTAGTCAAAATTTCTTCCTCTTCTGGTTTTAGTTCCAATCTCGCTAAATGTGTAACTTTGCGAACTTGTTCATTGTCTATAATCATTACTAATTTTTCCTATTTTCCAAACTATAAAATCAACTAAAATTAGAAAAATACCTCTTTATTTGAACGCCCAGTAATTTTCAACCAATTTTGAGCTTCAATGTAATTATTAGGAGCTAAACTAATTGCCTGTTTCCAGTATTCTGCAGCTTGATCGAACCAACCATTTGCTTCTTCTAAATTACCCGTTTCTTTTGCCTTTTCTCCTCTATAGTGAAAAATCACAGCAATATTATTTAAAGCTTGAGGTATTCTGGGGTTATTTTCTAAAGCTTGGTGATAATATTCCAACGCCTGATCATGTTCCCCATTACTAGCATGAATTAAACCTATATTATAAAGAATATAACTCCGGTCATTAGAGTCATCTTCTAATTTTAAAGCTTCATAATAATTTTCTAAAGCTTCAGCATATTCTCCATCAGCTTGTGCCGACATTCCATCACGGTAATAGGCAAAAGCCTCTTTGGCTTGATGATTTGTTGGTATTAGCTTTAATATCAAATCTGCCATAACCGTAAATGACTTGTCAATAAAATTATCATTACGTTGACTTCTGGGCATATTGCAACTCTATATTATCAGGTACATAGACTAGAGTAGAACAATTTTGAGAAGTATGCGCAACTTCTCAGAAATATCAGGTACATACATAGTTCCATATCAAAGGAGTTTTCATTTTAACTGAACCGTAATGATTTCTTCCTTTTCCTTCTAGGATGTTGGCAGGAATTGAAACTGCTGCATCCATTGATTTTGGCCACACCGTTAAATCTTGATAACTTTTTACTTCAATCATTTTCTATCTTTGGGGTTAACCTGAAACCTGAAACCACCAAACCTACTAAGACTTAACATATGAATGAGTGCCTAAGTTCAGTAATTAATATTTATATTTACAATCTATTAAATATTTTGCCCATACATAACCCTCTATTGGACGAATAATTCTTGTCCAATTTTCACCTTCACTACCATCAGTAACTCCAATAGCGACCACTGCACCATTTTCCAGGGAGCCAATTATTTTGCCATTTGGCCTTTCTCGCACATTTAGAGATGAATAAGTTAGGCCTGATACTGTACAATAACCAATAGAAGTTTGAGCCAGTTGATATTTTGGAGTTGGCACAATCTTTGTTTTGGAGGTAACAGCTAGGACAACTGTATTAAAACCTAATAAAAATAAAGAAGTGCAAGTTGTATTCATTAGATATTTTTTCCAGTTATTCATATTTCATTTATTTGTACAGATTGACTATAAAATATAATTATATCATCAGCATTTATTGGGTTATGCTATACTCAAAGTCGTCAGCTATCAGCGATAAAAAAAGACTCCTATTACTCTCCAAAAATCACCTTTATTTTACAAAGTTAGGACTTACAAATGAATGCTATTAGTAGGGTATGTTTCCCTTCGCGAAATGAAAAGCGCTAGCGTAACGAAGCAAGGCTCTATATATAGTACCTTGGCGTCAGTCCTGAAAGTAAATTAATTATATGTAGCAATCCTATCTGATTCGTGAGAGAAATGGGCTTTTTTAAGACAGAAGGCAGAAGCAATAACAGTTGGAGCTATTTTTTAAGAAGGCTAGTGATTTTACATAATGATTTAGGATTGCTATAGTAAATAATGTAATACCAGAATTAATAATATCAAAAATGACAATTATGAGTATGAATATAACAGAAAAATCAACTCCAGAGTCAAACAAAATTACAAACATTCTAGTATTAGGTGCAACAGGAGGATTAGGCCAAATCATAGTCGCCAAATTAATCGGCGAAAATTATAAAATTATTACCATAGTTAGAAATATAGAAAAAGCTCAAAAGTTATTTGGTGATTCAGCAAATATTCAAATTTTTCCAGGAGATGTTCGTCAACAAAAATCCTTAGAAAAATCTCTTGCAAATCAACAAATAGATGCCACTATTTCTTGTCTTGGAACTACAGCTTTTCCCTCAACTAGATGGTGGGGAGGTAACAATCCAGAAAATATCGATTATTTAGGTAATCAAAACTTAATTAATGTGATGCTTCCTAATTTAAAACGATTTATTTTAGTTTCTTCCCTAGGAGTTGAACGCTCCAACCAATTTCCCTATAAAATTCTCAATTTATTTAAAGTTTTAGATTATAAATTAAAAGCAGAAAATATATTAAAGAGTTCTGGTTTGCCTTACACAATTATTAGACCAGGTAGACTAACAGACGGTCCTTATACTTCTTATGATTTGAATACATTAATCAATGCAACAAGTGGAAATCGCAAAAAAATTATTATTAGTCAAGGAGATAAATTACTCGGTGAAACAAGTAGAATTATTGTTGCTGAAGCTTGTGTAGAAGCTCTCAAATTAGATTGCACAATTAACCAAACTTTTGAGATAATTAATCAGGTTGGAAAAGATGAAATTTCTGATAATGATAAATTATTGTTTTGGCAAACATTATTCACAAAAGCACAAACAAATAGTAATCCTGACTCAAAGTAGTTAATTTAATAGAAATACTAATTTTTTTTATACATATACTCAAAGTACGGAAAAAAACTTTAGGTACTCCAAAAAATCAAAGTTTTTCAAGTCTAAATTTTGAGTTTAATTTTTAAAATAGTTTATACTCAAAATATCCTTAATAAAAATCAAATATTCTAGAACTACGCATAACTATAGTATAGGAGAAAGCTAAATTATCACCTATTAAAGACTTACAAATCATACAAGAAAATTGACTTTTAGGTTACATAACTGTAACACCAATAAAAGAAGATGAGTCTTATAATATTAGTTAATTGTGAAAATCAAGTACACTGTATTTTGTGAGTAAATTTTGATTATCGAGACTCATTAATCGTACTTGATTCTACTAAAAATCAACCATTAACTTTGCAGTGATTTATACAGAGATTCTAATTTGGCCGAAACATCAGGTGGTTTAGCCGTAAAACAAATATAAAAATTACCATTTTCCGCCTTTTTCTCTAAAACCTTGGCATATACATCTTCACTTTCTTTTCCATCCCATAAAAAATTAAGCTTAATATTCATTAAAGCTGGCGGAATAATTACTCCTGAATTTTCCACCTGAACTTCTCCTTCTTTTGTTGACAATTTTACCAAACTCCCATTATTAAAAAAATCGCCAACATTTTTGCCATCTAAAACTACATATTGTAAAGAAATCGCTTCCTTTAAAGGGAGATAAACTTCCTCTTCTTTCTTTAAAAATAAATTATATTTACCACTAATACCAATAATATCATAAATAGTAATAGGTTTTTTCACTCCCTTTGGCATGACCTCCTTTTCATCATTAATTTTAATTATCGATCCTACCTCTTTTAAAGTAGTTCCAGAAATTAAAATTTGCCCCCCAGTAGTATAAGATTCAATTCTGTAAGTTAAATTTACCTGACTACCAACGATACCATATTTTGTCCGTTTTAAAGAACCAATATTGCCAACAACAACTTCCCCTGTATTAATCCCAATTCCCATTTCTAAAGATGTTAAACCCCACTCTTTCATCTGTTGATTTACAGATTTCATTGCCAACTGCATATCAATCGCACAAGCAACAGCTCTTATCGGGTCGTCTTCTCTAGCAATAGGGGCACCAAATAAAACTAAAATTCCATCTCCCATAAACTCATCAATAGTTCCACGATAATTAGTAATTACTTCTGCCATAGAACCCAAATAAAAATTCAGAATTTTCACAACCTCTTCTGGGGGCAAACGTTCTGATAAAGCAGTAAAACCTCTTAAATCGGAAGTTAAGATAGTGATTTTACGACGTTCCCCTCCTAACTTTAACCCTTCCGGACCTTCTAATAAAGTAGCTACTACTTCGTCTGTTAAATAACGACCAAAAGTTTTGCGAATATCCTGAGCAGTACGAGCAATATAAGCCGTAATAATAACTACGGATGTTATCATCCCTAAAAATGCGGGAACTACAGGTAACCACCAGTTCCACAAAAAAGCAATATAAGTGCTAGCAAATAAAACTCCGCCAGCAACAAAAATAGTAATTACTTTCCAAATAGAAAAATAACTAGCACCACTAGCAGTTCGCCATTTCCAAGTTGCCGCCGCTCCTACTCCAGACCAAAATAAAATCCATATCCATTCGTAGGTGTCTCCCCAAGTCTTAATCATGGAACGACCGTCAATAGCAGAGCTAATCAGTTGACTGATTAGATTAGCATGAACTTCAACCCCACTCATAGGTTCTAAAACTCTAATTAAGCTACTACTGTAGGGAGTAGAATATGAATCGTTAAAACTTTGACCGACCACCCCAATCAAAATAATTCGATCGCGCCCCCAGTCAGGAGATACTCGGTCTTCTAAAATATCCATCATGGAAACAGTCTCAAAGTAGCCACTAGGACCTCGGTAATTTAAAAGAATTTGATGACCACCTGAATCTTGGCGTACATAGCTACCATCATTAGGTTCAAATGGTTCTAGTACAGCCTTGCCTAACCGAACTGTGTTACCCTTTTCTTCAAAACCAATATCAAAATTATTTAAATATTGTTGAACAATATAAGAAGCAAAACTCCCGACATTTTTCCCATCTTGAAGGGTGACAAATACATAACCCCGTCGAATTTTTTTATCTGAATCTACTTTTAAATCATTAGCACCTGCCTGTTTCTTCTCCTCCAAAGCAGGTGGTGCTGGTGTGATCTGGTCGATTTCTCCCACGACCTTTTTAATTCCAATTATATTGGGAGTAGACTTAAATACTTCAACTAATTCCTGATGACCAGGCTCCATAGGTACATCCCGATAAACATCTAAACCAATAACTTTTGGCTCCATTGCTTTCAATTTATTCAGTAATTTAGCATAAACAGCATCAGGAAAAATTGGCATCTTAAGAGCTCTAACGTCCTCTTCATTTATGCCTACAATAGCAATTCTATTGTCTGGACTTTCTAAGGGTCGCATCCGCATATATGCGTCATAAGCACCCAACTCCCCAGACTGTAGCAAGCCAAGAAAACGCATCAGGATTACCAACCCTGTTATACTGGGTGCAGTAATCCAGACGCCATACCATTGATTCAAAAAATCAGTGAACTTATTCCATAACATCAGTTATTAATACCTTTGGGAAAAACTTTACCATATGAAACCCAGTATTAGGTTGCCCCAACTAAATTTAGGGGCAATTCTTTCCTATCCACTCAATTCATTTTTCTACTCGACGGCAGGTTTTATTTCAAAAATAGAATCATCAACAAAATCTTCTAGTCCTACTGATTTTAATAACTCTTCCCACTCTGCATGATCAGAATTACGCACATCTGCTACAGCTTCAATCGTGTCATGCCAAATTTCGGCTTCTGCATATATTTTTGCTTTTTCAAGAGGGCTGGCATTTTTTAACTGATTTTCTAACTCTGAACTTATGTCAACTTTTTTTATAGTTCCTTCAACAGAGACGTCAACAGAACGATCCTGAGGGTCACAAATTATGTTGAAAGACCAAGTATATTCTTTGTTTGCTTCCAAATTTACATTTTGTGGTAGAGTCAATTCCACGATGCTACCCGAATAGCCAGAAATTTTTATATCAGCGGAATAAAGATTTTGCTCTGATTGACCTGATTTTTCATTAACTATAAATTGTGCTAATTCTTTTGAGTTGTTTTCAGGAACATACAGAAAAAATTTCGGTTGAGTAGAGCTTGTAGTCTCAGCAAATATGGTGACATTTCCATCTTCGTCTATTTCTCGTGGTATTAGAGCTGTTAACCCCTTTTTTTCCTGTGTATTTACTTCAGGAGGAAGGCAAGACCCACGAGTACCTCCACCGCTTGTGCCGCCAGACGGAGGTCTTTTCGACCCGGAAAACTCTATACTAATTAGCAGCTCTGGGGTTGACTGTGCTTTGGCCAATTCCAACCCCGCAAAAGTTACAAGTATTGGAGTTGCTAAAGCTAAAAGTCCCCAAGACTTAATCTTTGGCTTCTTCATAATTAATCACATTCCTTTCAATTGGATTATTTAAAATATACTGTAATGACGATCTTAACATATTTCCCAACAACTCTACTATATGAAATGCGATAAGTTATACTTAAAGATAAAGCTTCTAAAATAAAGTCCCATTTGCTCATTTGCTCAAATATATAATTGTTTTTGGAGTCAATTCTATAAAGACTAATCAAATCAACTATTTGGAGGGCCTGGAATTGAGTATACAAATCTTAATATAGCCAAGGTCTTTTATCCCAATCTAACCTTATGCAAAATCCAAAGGAATCTTCTAGTTTATTAAAAATTTAATTTAAAAACTACAATAAGCTGTTGAGGATTTAAATAAGGTTAATAGCCTTCTCTTTTAAGGGGATAAAGCAGAAATTTATAGGTTTTATAGCCTCTCTATTACTGGAAGCAAAAATAAGTAATAACTATAGCAATCCTATTGTCTTTATGTCAAAAATCCTGCCAATTCTTAAGAATAAGTTTGGTTTTAATCATTGATAGGCAAGAGTTTTGGGATTTATTTCTATTGTTTTAATTATCACAACATATTTAGGATTCCTATAATAACTAATAACTAAAATGACAAATTCACAAAACAAAATCTCCCAAACTTATACTCAAGAGGATGTTCAACAAATTCTTCAACTTGCCTTAGTGCATAATCCTGAAGGAAGCGAACTTACAAAAACACAAGTATTAGAAATTGCCCAAGAGATGGGTATTACTCCTGAAGAATTAGCAGCAGCAGAAAAGGAATGGCTTGCCCAACAAGGTAAGTTTCAAGAAAAACAAGTTTTTAATCAAATTCGCCGAAACAAATTAAAGCAAAGTGCGATTAAATATGGCATTGTCAATTCATTTTTATTGCTGCTTAATTTAGTAACGGCTCATACTCTTTCTTGGTCTTTACCAATCTTATTATTATGGGGATTGTGGTTAGCTTTGGATACTTGGAAAACTTTTCAAATTGAAGGGGAAGATTATGAAAATGCTTTTCAAAGATGGCGTTT
Source organism: Trichodesmium sp. MAG_R04 (assembly GCA_023356515.1). Lineage (GTDB taxonomy): Bacteria > Cyanobacteriota > Cyanobacteriia > Cyanobacteriales > Microcoleaceae > Trichodesmium. Next base: position 7,659 of record JAKQYG010000071.1, read on the forward strand.
AAAGAAACAAGTAGGGCAATCTATTGGCTCTTTGGCGGATAAATTTTTCAAGAGTTTACAGCCTTGAAAAATAATATTAGGATGTAAGCACCCTATATTCTAGACTTCAATCTGTAACATAAAAATTAGTCTAAAATTCCTGGCTTGCTACTGAATTGTTAACTCCTATTGATTAGTATAACCCACATTCCGCAAGACAAAATGTAGATTCTATAGCGCTACGTACTAAGGTTAGGACATTTTTAGATTCCTTAACAAGGTTTTTTAGGACATGAAAGAAGTTATACTCATTCTGGTTTAGATTGAGACAAGGTTTTCTTGCTGTGAGAGGGTTTCCGCTAAATTCCTATTCGGAATGACTATAGAAAGTGTCCTAACGTCTTTTTGTACTGCTATAACTCCTATTCCTCCTACCTTAAAACCCACATTCTGCACCGCAAATATACTACAAGGGTATTTTTAGGGAAGAATGTGGATTACAGCCTCCATTATTGCTAATTATTATTAATGTAGATGTGATATGTATTTTTACTGACAAGCTTCATAGTTTTTATCAGGGATCGCTTTCAATCACTGGTTTTATATACTACGTTTTGACCTGCGGAATGTAGGTTAAAACAGCTCATATTTCTCACGAATCTAAACTATTGTATTGCCATAAATAAACTGATATCCTTCTTTTTTAATTTTACTGTTATCAACCCTTCCATTAAGGCTACTAAATGGGTGTTGATTCGCATCCCAATAAACTTGTTCTAATTCTTGGCGATTACAGATTAAATCACATAATTCTTTACTATTTAATTTTACATCATTAACTAAATTATAAATGCCATGACATTCTTTTTCATGGACAAATTCAATACCCTTAACAACATCCTCTAAATGTATCCAACTAGCAAAATTTTCTCCATTTCCTGGTAATGTTTTTCCGGCCATCCTTCCTATTCTTTTATCTAACTCTCTTCCTGGCCCATAAATACCGCCTAAACGCAACAAGCAAACCTTAATATCTTTTTGGTTTAACCCTAAAATAATGTCTTCTGCTTCTATTAACACTTTGCCATAATCACTATTAGTATCTAAAGATGAAGTTTCATCAACCCATTCTCCTTTTTTGTCTCCATAAACGGAACTACTGCTAAGATAAATTAGTTGTTTAACCGTTGAATTCTTGTTTAATACAGTGACTAAATTTTTGGCTGTTGAGATGTAAGTTTGAGCATAAACCTCTGCATCAACTTTGCGATCACTAATAGGTGCAATACTAACTAAAAGTGTCTCTTGATCTTCTGTGACTTTTTCTATGGCTTCAAAGTTATCTCCCATCATAACAACAGGATTATGAGTAATATTTTCTAGTTCTGAAACTTTCTTTTCTCTTGTTGTCGTTCCTGTTACGATATAACCCTGTTCATACCAAAAACTTGCTATAGCTTTCCCTACATAACCGCAACCAATTACGGCTACTTTTTTACACATTTTCTGCTTATTTTGTTCTCTAATATGGGTAGAAAATACAGAATATATGTTATTATTAAAATTGAGATTTAGATTATCTGTGATTTGCATTCTAATAATTTTTTGTAAGTTTTTTTTACTATAGCAAGAATTCTGTAGTATGGCAAATATTAATACTAAATCTGGTTTAAATAAGAGGTTTATTAAACGTTTTCTAAGGTTAGAGCAGCTTTTTTTGTACTAGTTCCGTTTATAAAAGTAGGCTTTTCCCATCGCCTAATCTGTTATTTAGTAAAGGCTGTCAGTTTAAAAAATACCCTCTCACTAGGGCGGATTTGTTACGATTGCTAGAATAGGTCTTTTTCGTAAAATGAAACATTCCTGAATATCAAATTTTTAGGGATTGATTTTGTCCAGCTACTGATCAGGTACTTATTAAGATAGAAAGCATTACTTTGCCTAGTAAAAATATAACATAGGAGACTAATTCTTCCTTCAATGTAATAATGAGTTAGTTGCTAAAAGTAGAGATCTAACGGCTATTGGCGCAGCATTCCACAGGAAATACTCCAATAGAACCTAACAAAACCTGTCAATTTGTCGTGCTTTATCTGATAATATCGCTTCTTTTTGACCCAAAATTCTTGCCCTACCATTTAGCAAACTAATAGGAGTACTAAATAACTCTACTAATTCTGCTTTACCTGATATTACTTTCAATGTTGTTAGCGGTAACTCTTTTAACAACCATCTACTCAAACGATAGAAATATTCTTTAGTTTTTAACTCTCTCATTAAATCTACGCCATAAAGTTCATGCAAATATTTATTCGACTTTCCATACCTGCGCCATTGAATTTGTAAATCCTTCCATGTTGAACGATGTCGATGTCTTACTATCGCCTTTTCTGCAAATTTAAACTTATAAGATGTTTCTTGTAAAATCCGCCAACAAATATCAGCATCTCCACCTGTTGTTAAGTAAGAACGAAATAATCCTACTTCTATAAATGCTTGCTTTCTAACAGCTAAGTTAGCAGTTTGACCATAAGGACAAAACGGATGAGCTAAAGTATGTTTTTGGGAAAGAGTCTCTTGCTTCTCTGCGTATTTTTCTAATAAACTTTTACCCGGTAAAGCAAGTATTTCTCCTACTACAATACCAACATTAGGGTCAGAAAATGGCTGAATTAAGTTTTCTAACCATTGGGGTTGAGGACGACAGTCAGCATCAGTAAAAGCAAGTATTTCCTTATTGGCTGACCGAATACCAGTATTACGAGCAGCGTAGGAACTTTGAATCTGACTTTCTTTAAGTGGGTGAATCGTAATTTCCTTTGACTCTGCTGCTGCTGCTTGAACAATAGAGCTACTAAAATCACTACTATTATTATCTACTAGCAAATATTCTACTTGGTTAGCGGCATAGGTTTGTAATTGCAGACATTTTATCAAATTTGGCAAATCTTTCTCACCATTATAAATTGGTATAACTACAGAAACTTCCATTTTCAGCATTTCAATTACTAATTTAATAAGCAGAGGCTAACTAGAATTGAACCTACTAAGTAAAAAGTTCCTACCACTTGAGTTTCTAACCAGCCCGATAGTTCTAAATGATGATGAAAAGGAGCCATTTTAAATAATCTTTTGCCTACTCCATCAGGTCTCTTTGTTGCTTTGTAATAACTCACTTGAGCAATAACAGAAAGAGTTTCAATTAAGAAAATTCCACTAATAATTAAAAGTACCCATAAAGTATTACTCACTAAGGCAACTGCTGCTAAACCACCCCCCAAAGCTAAGGAACCCGTATCACCCATAAACACTCTAGCCGGATTGCGATTATGAGCTACAAAACCTAGACAACTTCCACTCATGCAAGCACAGAAAATCATTAATTCTAGAGAAGTAGGAGCCAAATAAGCTCCTAATCCAAAAAAAGCGATCGCTCCCAAACCTCCCATTAAACCATCTACACCATCAGTCAGATTTGTAGCGTTACTTTCAGCAACTAAAACAAAGGCTGCCAGAGGCCAAAATAGCAATCCCAAAGATAATTGTATACCAAAAGGCAAAGCAATATTACTAATCGTGCTATTCTGACTCCATCCTAGCCACCCACAGAATATAATAGCAAAACCAATCTGCAAAGCTAATTTCATTTTCGGGGATATTCCTTTATTGGAATTACGTTGCAAAATTTGCCAATCGTCTAGGAAACCAATAAAGCTATAAGCTAAAGTCAGTAAAGATACCCCTATTACATTTGGGTGAAATCTAGATAATACTAGGGCAATAGCTACTCCCACTGGCACAAAAAACACGCCTCCCATAGTTGGAGTTCCGGCTTTTTGTAGATGCGCTTTAGGGCCATCTTCTCTAATTATTTGTCCAGCTTTCCGCTTTCTTAGTATGGGTATAACCCAATATCCTAAACTTACAGTTACTAGGCCACAAAGAATGAGTGGAAAACTAAGAGATACGATACTAAAAACCCTATGAGCCATATCATCTATAATTAAGGCAAAGAAACTTAATCCTAAACCTAGACCCAATAATAAATTTTCTCCCGATAGGATCAGATACTTACTAAAAGTTAGCTTATTTTGCATAAAAAACCCCTCAAAACACACTGTTTAAATTTAGAAATTGATGAATAACTGTTAATTTTAGATCATAGATGAATAGCTTATTAGTAATTAAAAATTTTTAGTCACCTGAGTCCTCTACATTTTCATCCAATATATTATCATCATGAAAATTTTCATCTACAGCTATCAATTCTGAAATTTCTTCTTCCTCTTCTGTATATTTTTCTGATTCAGAAGGGTCTCTAGGTAACATTCTGCCCAATGTTTCTAACCAATCAACAAGAGATGAGTCTCTTTGGGTAGAAATTACATCTGCAGGTTCATGACGAGGTATAAGACGCAAAGAGGGATTATATAATACTACTGGTTCTGACTGGGGCTGATTATTTTTACGGCTAATAGCCCCTACTTTTTTTTCTATTGTTTTTCCTGCCATTTCTTCTACAGTGCTTTTTGATATTACAGGTTGTGGAACTACTGTTTCCTGTACTTTGGTAGTTGGGGGCACTGCAGACTGTGCTACTGTTTCCTGTCCTATGGTAGTTGGGGGCGCTGTAGGCTGTACTACTGTTTCCTGAACTTTGGTAGTTGGGGGCACTGTAGGTTGTACGACTGTTTCCTGTCCTATGGTAGTTGGGGGCACTGTAGGTTGTACGACTGTTTCCTGTCCTATGGTAGTTGGGGGCACTGTAGGTTGTACGACTGTTT
>JAKQYG010000072.1 GCA_023356515.1 Trichodesmium sp. MAG_R04
TCACGACCAAAAAGTAGATTTAGAAAGGCAACAGGCAATGCTAGAAACTTATTGTGCTGCCAAAGGGTGGATCTTTGAGGTAATTAAAGACTTAGGCTCTGGCATGAACTATCGCAAAAACTATTAGAAAAAATCTATAGATTATCATAGGTTTCTAAGAACGGCTAAGTAGGGCTTGCGAATTTAATATTACAGCGCTTTTCAAATTGATGAACTACATTACCATAAGCAAAATCTTGTAGGGACGTTAGATAACAAAAATGCGTTTTCCTGACGGAATGCTGCGCAAACATGTCCCGTAGCGTTAGCGGAGCTTTGCGTTAGCAAAACGTCTCTACTGTAGTCTACCGACATGAAAAATGTCACACATAAAGGGGTCAGCACTTACCCAGGTAAACTGAGAAACCGGGTTTCTTTGCGTAAGTCCTGAGGGATAATTCTTCCAATTACCCCTCCAAGGTTAGGGGTAGGTTAAATTGGGACCTTTCCACCTACTCCTCTACTCCTAAAAAAGACTTAGAAAGCAAACCCTAATTATTTTTAGCTTGCTTCTTTAACTGTTGAAGCAATTGTTCAAATTTTTGTTTAGATTTACCATATTCTACCCAATTATCTTTTCGTCTTGCTGCTTCAGCTTGACTATAAGCTTCTACTATTGAATTAATCAACTCAGAAATATTTTTTGTTTCCGGCGTTTTTTCTGTAACTTGAATTTCTGGTTTTTTAACTTCAGCACCAATTTCTGGTTTTTTAACTTCAACACCAAAAATTTCTGCTAAAGATTCATTGAGAGTTTCTGCCATTACAACCTCTTTATCATAAGCAACTATTACCCTTTTTAATTCCGGTAATTCTCCCTGTTCAGCTCTCAGATAAATTGGTTCTATATACATTAATGATTCCTCAATAGGAATTACCAATAAATCTCCACGAATTACTTTGGAACCTTTCTGGCTCCATAAGGTTAATTGTTGGGATATTTTTGGGTTTTGGTCGATACGAGCTTCGATTTGACTAGGGCCGTAAACTAATTTTTGCTTAGGAAATTCATACAACAATAATTTACCATAATTATCCCCATCTGATTCTGCTGACATCCAGGCAATCATATTATCTTTCTTAACTGGAGTAAATGGCAAAATTAAAACAAATTCTTCCTCCCTATTTTTTTCTGGTAACCGCATGATTAAATAATAGGGTTCCATTAATTGTTGATTATCTTCATAAACTTGTCTAGGAAACCTCCATAAATCCTCTTGATTGTAAAATAATTGTGGGCTGCTCATGTGATAGGACAAATATATTTGAGCTTGAATTTTAAATAAGTCTAAAGGATAGCGAAAATGAGGTTTAATATTAACTGGAATTGCCGGTTTTTCTATAAATAATTGAGGAAAAATTTTGCGGTAAGTATTCAATATTGGGTCATTTTCATCTACTACAAAGAATTTCATTGTGCCATTGTAGGCATCAATCATAACTTTCACAGAATTCCGAATATAATTAACATTTCCCCTAGCTATTCGCCCAATATTACCTCTATTTAATATTGCCCCAGCATTATTACTCAGATAAAGTGGCTCCGAATATGGATAGCGATCGCTCACTGTATAAGCATCTAATATCCATTGCATTTTTCCATCAATTAGAGAAATATAAGGGTCATTATCAAATCTTAAAAAAGGCGCAACTCTATTTACTCTTTCTTTTATATTTCGATAGTAATGAATTTTTGAATTATCAGTAAAATAGCCAGAAATTAAGATATTAATGCTGCTTAAATCATAAGCATAGGCAAGTTTTCGCCATATAGAATTTATCGGAACTCCCCCTGTACCGCTATAAAAAGTAAAAGCATTTTCACCACTCCGAGGATAGTCAAATTCTTTAGTACTCATACCCGTAAAAATATAAGTATCAGTTTTCTCTCCATAGTAAATAGCAGGTTCTTCCACCTCAAGATTTATCTGAGAAACTGGGGGAATATCCTTAATAAATAACACTGGCAAACCATCTGGCTTTACTTCATTTACCGGATTCATTACTAACCCATAACCATGAGTATATTTTAAATGCTCATTTACCCAAGTTTGTGCTTTTTGAGGAACTTGAGAATAAACCATTTCCCTTGGAGAAAGCATTACTTGTCGATAGTCACCATCAATAGTGTAACGATCAAAATCCACATCATTAAATCGATAATAAGGTCGAATTTCTTGAAGTTGACGATAAGTGCTAAGCAGCGGTCTATAATCCCAAAGAGTAATATTGCGAATTGTGCCTTGATTATTTTCTAATGCTTGACTATCTAACTCTGATTTAGCTGGAAAACTTTTAGTTTCTACATCATCCAAACCATAAGCTTCACGAGTCAATTTAATATTATTTGCTATGTATGGCTCTTCCTTTTTTAGTTCGTTAGGATTGACTATAAATTTCTGTTGAAACTCCGGATATAAAACATTAAATAATCCAAAGAAAACTATATAAATAACCACACCATAAGTCGGCCAGAGCAGATTATTTTTCCAAACAGAAAGTATGCAAACTACTGCTAATAATAATGCCACTATTGCCATAACCCAATAGCCAAGAAGTTTAGCATGAGCGTCTGTATACCCAGCTCCAAAAACCACTCCATTAGAGCCAAAAAGCAATTCATAACGCTGTAACCAAAACCCCACTGCAATTAAAATCATAGACCCCGCTAGTAGCAAACTAATATGAGTTTTAATTGAACCTGTTAAAAAATTTTGCCATTGTCGCCGAGCGACGAATTTACCCTTCAAAGCATACACTATAATACTAACAATTAAACCAGCAACAAAGAGAGTAAATAGCCAATTTTTTATCCCTTCATATAAAGGCAATTTAAAAATATAAAAGCCTATATTTTGTTGATAAATTGGGTCTTTAGTTGGAAAATCTACAGCATTTAAGAATTTCAAAAAATTCTCCCAATCTGAAGATATCGCTGTTGCTGCGCTTAAAGATATCAAAATAATATTTACAATTACAATTACTTTAATAAAAATATTTCTATAGGGAGCTAATTCAGTTCCCAATAAAAAATTAAACGAGCGATCGCTTGTCAATTTTTCAGCTATCCAATAGTTACCCCATAGAAACAAAGAGTAAATAATAAATGCACCTACCCATATAAAAACTTGCCAACTTAATTTAGTCCAAAAAATATCAGCAAAATCAACAGCATTAAACCACCATACTTCAGTTAATAAGTGAACTAAAGTTCGAGAAACAGAAAAAACAATGATAAGAATCAAACTAACTGCAATTACTATGTAATTTCCTATTTTCATAATTCACCATTATTGTGTATTAAAAAGTTTATTCTACTCCCTAAATGAGAATTCTACCTATACCATAGACTTTAATATATTAACGCAATTAAAAAAGACATAATTCTCAATAATTCTATCAAACCTATACCATATAGAAATCCTATAAGCAACAGCTAGAATTTAGAAAGTTTTTTTCTCTAAACGAGGCATACAAAAATAAATAGCTTACAGTAGTTTTCATATCGGTAGACCACAGTAGGGACGTTGCATGCAAGGTCCCTACAAGGTTTTGGTTATGGGAATGTAGTTTATTAATTTGAAAAGCACTGTAAATGTACAAAAGCTTACTAGATCTAAAAAATTTTAACTTGAGCAAATAGCCATCAAGGTGCATTCCCAAACTAACCTAGGTTGTACATAAGAAAGCAAATATTTTCTTGCCATTTCCAGATGTTTCAGACACTCTATTCCATAAACCTGCTGTTGTCTCCAATAACAATGCTGTAAATAATCTATCAACCATAACTGTGCTTCCGTATCTAGACTTTTACTAATATCCCGTGCCAATGTCAATGCTTGACGAAGATCTCCAATACCCTGAGTTGCGACTTCCAGAATATCCCCCGGAATTTTTTGTAGTTGCTGCCAACAAGCGATCGCCTCTCCAGGACTTCCTTGAGCCATTGCCATTACTTCTGGCTGATTGAAAATTTCTCCATAACCCACCTTTTCCAATACCACCTGCATATTCTCCTGAGTCAACCGATAAAAAGGAATACGTTGACAACGTGACACCAAAGTTGGCAACAATGAATTAACTCCAGGGGCAATTAAAATCAAAGTAGCTCGTTGCCCTGGTTCTTCCAAAGTTTTCAATAAACCATTTGCTGCACTTTCTCTCATTGTTTCAGCTTGCTGTAATACCACAACTGACCTTGCTGCTTGCAGGGGAGGGCGACTCAGAAATTGACTAATACCTCGTACTTGTTCTAAGCGTATTTGAGGAGGAGACTTGCGTTTAACACCTGCTTTTGCTGCTTCCGCTGGGGAAAGTAGTTCTCCTTGGTGTAAATATGTTGGCTCTACCCACAATAGATCTGGATGGTTTCTGTTGTGGATGCGACTTTTTAGGGATAAACTGTTTGAATTAGGGGAAGAGAATAGAACTTGGATAAAACATTGAGCAGTTAAAGCTCGTCCGACTCCCGGAGCTCCAGCAAATAGATAGGCAGGAGCAATGCGTTGATGAGCTACTGCTTGAGTTAATAATTCTATAGCTTGGTTTTGTCCAATAATATGAAGAAAGTCAAAAGTCAAAAGTTAAAAGTTAAAAGTTAAAAGTTACGGCTACCTATCGCGAGCTAAATGCCCACACTGGGAACAGTTAATCAATTATATCTCCATTCTACTAATTTTTGCATAATAATTTCCTGAATTTGCTGTTGTACTTTTTCTCTAGTCAAATTAGCATCTATTCGCACTATTAAAGAATTGTTTTTAGCTAACTCTTGATAGCCTTGTTGTACTCGTCGATGAAATTCAATATTAGCTCGTTCCATTCTATCAAAATTCCCACGGTTTTTAGCTCTAGATAAACCAATTTCCACATCAAGATCCAACCAAAAAGTCAAATCACTTTTTAAACCACCTGTAGCAATATAATTGAGTTGTTGGATTAATTCCAAATCTAGACCATGGCCATATCCTTGATAAGCAATAGTTGAGTCAATGAAGCGATCGCACAAAACTATTGCCCCTCTTTCCAGACAAGGTTTAATCAAAGCTTCTACATGCTGAGCTCTATCTGCTGCATATAATAATAACTCAGATGTGTTTTGAATTTTTTCTGCCAATACATCCGAACTTAAAAGTAATTTTCGTAAAGCTTTACCTAGTTGTGTTCCTCCCGGTTCTCGTGTAATAACTACATTTATGTATTTTGACAAAATTTGCCTCAACTCTTCTTTACCTAATAACCAATCTCGTAAAAGTTCAATTTGAGTGGTCTTACCCCCTCCCTCTACACCTTCAAAAACGATAAATTTACCTATCATTGTATAAGCTCTAATTAATTAATTAATTTATATATAATTTTAGGAGTTTTTTTATGACTCGCTACACTGCTATATTTACTATTGCTGTCACGGTAGTAAATTTACAACCAGTTTTCGAACATATTTTAAATAATTGTGGTTGTGAAATTATCTATACTCAAGAATACTACTTAATGGCTCGTGAATTTCCTGGTCAAGTTTCTTTCTCGGAACTTGTCACTATAGAAATAAGTTTTGAGAGAGTAACTAATACTTCTGAAAATATCGTACTCAATATAGTTACAAGAAATGAAGAACTCCCTTTAAAATTAAATAATCATTGTAGTCAAGTATTTAACTTGTTAACTCAATTGATAGCAGACAATTCTCATTGGAAACTTGTGGAAAGTACTATTTTTAGGAATTAGAGAGTAAGCTAAAATTGAGAATTTCTCAATTCTCAATTTTAGCTATGTCAGTCTACTACTGCGTAACAACAGAGAATTAGTCACAACACTCACAGAGCTAAAGGCCATCAAAGCACCCGCAGCACCAGGACTAAGAATAATTCCTAAACTAGGCAATAATAACCCAGCAGCTACAGGAATACCAACAATATTATAGGCAAAAGCCCAAAAGAGATTTTCACGAATTTTGTTGAAAGTAGCACGACTAAGCTTAATGGACTCTATCACATCCATCAATTTATCCTGCATTAACACAATATCAGCAGCTTCCACTGCCACATCTGTACCAGTTTGCATTCCAATACCCACATTTGCTTGAGCTAAAGCAGGAGCATCATTAATACCATCTCCGATCATTCCCACCTTCTGGCCTTTTAACTGCAAGGCAGCGATCGCCTCTGCTTTTCCCGAAGGCGGTACTTCCCCTAACACATCTTCAGCAGTTAAACCTAATTGTTTACCAACAATTTCTGCAACACCAGAGCGATCGCCTGTTAACAGTATTACTCTTAAACCCATACCTTGCAAACTCTTAACTGTTACCAAAGCATCATCCCGCAATACATCACTAACTATTATAACTCCAAGTAACACTCTATCTAAACTAACATAAACCGTTGTTTTATCTGTTAAAGTAGGAATATTCCCTTGCTCTACAACAACTTCATATTTTTTCAACCATTCTAAATTTCCGACTAAAGCAAGTTTACCATCTATAATAGCAGATACTCCTAAACCTGGTTCAGTATAAAAATCTGTTGCTGATAATAAAGCCACATTCTCTTGCTGTGCCTTTTGTAAAATTGCCTCTGCTAAAGGATGACTCGTTCCACTTTCCACGGTAGCAGCAACCTGTAATAACAATTCTGGGTTATTTCCGACAATATCTCTGACAGTAGGATGTCCAGTAGTCAAAGTTCCTGTTTTATCAAAAACGATAGTATCTAACTCATGCACCTTTTCCAATATATCCCCACCTTTAATTAACAAACCTCTTTTGGCTCCCACACCTGAACCTACTAATATAGCAGTTGGTGTTGCTAAACCTAAGCTACAAGGACAAGCAATAACTAAAACAGCGATCGCCAACTTCAAACTCAAAAGTAGTGGAGAAGCAGAATAAGTCATGCTCCCATGGTGACTGAAAGTCTGTAAAACCTGAGGCCAAATATTAGTACCGATAAAGTACCAGAATAGGAATGTCAAAGTGGCAATACTCATCACCCCATAAGTAAAATACCCTGCCACCATATCCGCTAAATTTTGAATTGGTGCCTTTCTAGTTTGGGCAGTTTCAACTAATTTGACAATTTGAGCTAAAGTAGTTTCCGAACCTGTGCGAGTTGCCTGCATAACTATAGTGCCAGACTTATTAATAGTTCCCGCTGCAACATTACCACCAAATTCTTTAACTACAAGCATCGACTCCCCCGTCAGCATAGACTCATCTACAGTAGTTTTCCCATCACATATTTTCCCATCCACAGGAAATTTTTCCCCAGGCAATACTTGTAAATATTCTCCCACTTTTACTTGTGATGCAGGAATTTCTAAAGACTCAGAAGAATTATTAGAGTTGTTGGGTCTAGAAACTAAACTTGCGGTTACTGGTTGGAGTGCAATTAATGAATGTAGGGTAGATGCTGCCCGATATCTCGCCTGTTGTTCCAGGGTTTTACCTAAAAGGATGAAACCAAGGATCATTACAGGTTCGTCAAAAAAGCATTCCCATCCCAACTGTGGAAATAGCAAAGCAATTATACTAGCAGTATAAGCAGTGACTGCTCCTAAACCAACTAAAGTGTTCATATTGGGAGTATTTTTTGATAGACTGCGGGCACCATTAATAATAATTTCTCGCCCTGGTACTAATAAAGCTATACTAGCTAATACTGCATGAAACCAAATGTTTCCTAAAATAGGAATTTCTGAGCCAATGAAGTGACCTAAATGTCCGATGCCCGACATAATTAGTAGTAAAGAAGCGATCGCTATGTGCCAGATATGTTGTTCAATTTCTTGGCGATGGCGTTCAGTTTGTTTCTTGACAACGGAGTGAGCAAGCCTGGGTTGAGCAGGGAAACCATTATCTGTAAGTTTTTGAGCGATAGTATTTGGGTCGAGAAGATCTGTTTCATATTTAACAGTCGCTACTTCAGTTGCCAGGTTAACACAAGCGGATATCACACCTTTTTGTTGGGTAAGTTGTCGTTCTACTGCTTTAACACATCCAGCGCATTTCATCCCACTGACATCAAGGGTAATAGTTTCTAGTGAGGAGTAATTAATTATTGTTGTTTCTATTTTAGGGACAGTCTGCATAAAATTTTCTCCAATAAATCACTATAATTTTGACATTTACATTTATTTATATGGTCAGAAATTACATAGAGCCACTATATATAATATACAATTTCAGCATTAACCGAGATTGATTACTTATAGTTAGTGCCGTTGCCTAAGTCCTAATAGTTTTAAGACCTTATACCTTAAACAAATGATTAGGATTCAGCAATCATTAATATCATTCTAGAACTGCTAAAAACTGATAGTTAGTTAATTAATTGTTAGTAAGAATTCTCTGACAGCTTTAACAAATTCTGCTGTTGACTCATAAGGTAAAACATTTCTCCCTGATATTTGATTCCCTTTTGCTTGAGGTAAATATTTTAAATAAGTGTTTATTCTTTGTTCTGGAGTTTCAATTTTTTTTGTTTTACTGATAGTTGACCCTTGATTTCCTAATAATACTAAACTTGGCTGATGAATTTGAGTTATTAGCTGACTAAAATCCTGTCTCCAAAACCCTGCTAAAAAAGAAAAAACAGCATATTTACTTTGAGGATTTTTTGCTCCTTTTTCCAAAGTATCTAACCATTCTTCATCAACTTGATTACCATTAGCAAATAGTTGTTTTTTTGAAAAAGATTCTAAAAATTTTCTACGGCGTGCATAGCGATAAAAAACTTTACCAATTGGCGAACTAAAAAAATTCCATCTCAATTTTTGTTGCACAGGTGAACTAGCTTTTTGCATTAACTCAAGTTGAGGGGGTCCTGATAGAATTAAACCAGAAATTAAATTGGATTTTCCTTGCAATTTTACTAGAGATACAGCAACAGGAAATAAAGCACCTTGTACAATTAAAATTACTGGTTTTTGCACTATTGTTTCTAAAAAATATTGTAATTGTTCAGCCCAATCTACAGGGTAATATGCTACAGATGGCATATCACTTTGACCACACCCTAATAAATCGGGATTATAAATAGCATTTGGGAAGTTTTCCTCCTGCCATAAAGAACAAAAACGATGCCAAAAAGATTTAGACAAACCAACCCCAATTGGATGTATTAGTAGTAAAGGTATACTTGTCGTAACAGCCTCTTTTTGCGAATGTAATTCATAAGTACAGCGATATCCTTTCCAGGTATAAAATTCTGTCATAAGTTAAATAAGATGAATATATATTACATATTTTTTTACTAAATAGTACAAAGTCATTCTAAAAAACTATTTGCTGTTAATACTTTTCAAGGATAAATCCTTATTTTTAACAATAAATATTAACACAAAAAACACTATTTTCTGGGTTTACCTACCTAAGTCCTAGCAATGCTATACTTAGAGAGTATTCATATGCTAATAGTTAATTATTGTATAGCAATCCTATTTGAAATCCTCCCCGGCCTAAAGGCACTGGGTTTCCTACGGGGCCTTAACCCCTCGGCGGGTTGACATATCATACGCTGCTGCTACTTTGACAGTAGTCTTATGCTTACCTCCACGTCCCTTTAAAGTCTCGGTATACCCACCCGCGACTAATATATTTCTTGCTGCATTTTCCGAAGCGATCATGTTTAGCCCCACAATTAATACATTCCCACTCACGAATTGATAAATCTAATTTTCCACCTTTAAATCCACAACAACAGAGGGAAGTTGCATGCCACGTTCGTATGATGTGGGTTTCCAACAGCTTATCACTTTGAAATCACGACCATATTTTTCCGCAAATCCATTCTAAAAATGTTCTGAATGTTCTCCAGCCGTGTTTTCGAGATGGCTCTTGATAATTTCCGATTTTTTACCATCCCAGAAACTTCTCATACCTCTAAAACAATTGTTTGGTTGTCACAGACATTTCAGTAGATAACTTGTGTAGAAAATCTATCCTTGTTTCTTTCAGTTTGGCATGAAATATAGACAGGACTTACGCAACGGCACTAATTGTAGTGGCAATATCTTGAAAATGACAACTTTTTGCACCATATGCACCATATATAGCTGTACTGCGTAAGTCCTGATAGAATGACTTTTGAACTAAAAAGCATGATAACATAACCTGTGAAAAAAAATAAACTAAAAAGTCGCCCGCTTATGGGCGAGGCTTTAAACCCAATTTTTCGGCAAAAATCAGTATATAACAAATGGACCTCTTCAGAACAGTTGCTTAAACCCTTGCCCCGCCATTTCCAAATCTTCCTTTTGGAGAGATGTTATAGGGCTTATCTTTAACTATACCCATTTTATTTACCAACATAGGAGTTTCCTAATATGTCAAACTTTTCCTCCCTAGACCTAGATCAACCCGTCGAACAATTCCCTTTAATAGACACCTTCCGTCAACCCATATGGATAGCACTGTTTACCTCTGTAATTATCCATACTATTTTAGGAATCAACTTACAAAAACTATCCGTATTCTCTGAGAAAGCTAAATTACCACCAACAGTAGGATTTGTCGAATTAACACCAGAACAACTCGAACGTCTCCCCCAACCAAAAGAACCAGAAATTACATTCTCTACAATACCAGGACCAGGAAACTTTTCCCTTATCACGCCACCAACTTCAAGTGTAATGCCATTTGCTCCCCAATCTTCATCTTCAGAATTGCCAACCATACCAGTAGATCCCTCCGACTACAGCTTACCAAAATTACCACCTCTGGATTCTACTAATCTATCTTCTCCTCCTCCTTCTGTTTCCACTCCCTCTATTTCTAGGTTACCCAAAAACTTACCTCCAAGAGAATTTTCCTACACTATACCCATGCCAGTTAGATCGCCATTACGAAGAACACCAATAGATCCATCTCCACTACCTAGTGCAAGTCCTCCATCTACAGTGATTCAACCTGAACCACCACAGGTTCTAAAAGAAAGTCAGATAGATGAATATCAAATAAGAAAAAGTTTAAACTTCACAAATGAAGTTTATGAATCAGGCTTATCTAGTCGCTCAAATCCAGAGATAGATTCTACAGATGAAATTTCTACAGGTGAAAACTCAACTAGAAAATCATACTCAGCAAATTTAAAATTGCCTCCACAACGTTATCAGGATAAAGTTGGAGATAAAACTGCTATTACTCCAGCAGAAAATAACACCGATACTCAGGCACAAACAAAACCTTTACCTCCAGACCCAACAAAAAAAAATCGATTGCCAGAAGCACCAATAGTTAGTCAATTACGGGAAGGAAATACTATTCAAGAGATAGCAGAGGAAATACGGCAACAAAAGGCAAAACTTACTAATACCAAAAAGTTTTCAGATGTTCCTCCTGTAGCAAAACGTAATGTTACTGAACTTTCTTCGCCTGTACAATTGCTAAAAACAACACAGCAAAAAAAACCAACAAATGCTACGACTGATGAGAAGTCACAGTCCAGAACAGATGCTTTAGATGCTTCTTATGAATATATAACGTGGGCAACAGAATTAAAGGTAGCTGGAGAAAGTTTCAGTTTGACTAAACCAAAAACTATTTCTGATATTTATCCAGAAGCTGCTTGTGAACAAAGGTTGAAAGGCCAGGCTATGGTGGGGCTTTTGGTTGGTCCAGATGGTAGTATTAGTGAAGGACCGAAGTTATTACTAAAAAGTGGTTATTCGATGTTAGATAAAGCCGCTTTAGATGCGGTAAGCAAGGAGTCATTTAATAGTAGTAATAAGTCTAAATTGTATCAATATGAATTTAATTTTGATAGTTCTAATTGTAGTAGCTAGGGAGTAGGGAGTAGGAAATATAGGAACAAAACTTAGCTAAAAATCTATGTCATCAACTTTTGTTATGTGAATCACAATAGAATAGAAAAACAACTCCACAAGCCAAATCAAATTACGAATATTCTAAATAGTATTAGGTTGAACCCAGCAAATACAACCTTATTGTTAGCAGTACTTAAGACTTGCTACAAATAATGTACAGGGTAAATGCTAAAAATTATGTAGTGCGGGCATCTTACCCGCGTGGGTGTACCTAATAATGACACATAAAAGGTTGAGCCTTATTCCTAAAATCTCCTGAGCAAAGGTTCCTTTAACTTTTGCTTACTGCTAGCTACTAGCTTATTTAAGTATTCTTTGACATATTCTGCTTGTTCATAATTCAACTCATATTTGCTACTATCAATTTTTTGATTAAAAAGAGGATTTGCCTTTAAACTTTGATAG
>JAKQYG010000073.1 GCA_023356515.1 Trichodesmium sp. MAG_R04
TTAGTGAGATTAAGAATAGGAGCACTAATGTTAACATAAATCCTAACTTTAGGTCTAGTAAAAAGCAAGAAATAATTACATAAAAATGCTAAATAATTAACAATAACTATCTGTAATACTTAAATATCATAAAAAATGACTATCTGGAGGAGCTGGCGATCGCTCTCTCAAAGATAGTTATAGTAAGTGCTTGATAATTTTTGGAGATGTCTAATGGTTATTTTGGATCTAGTCGATACAGTCGAATAACCATTATACTATGTGAGGAATTATAAATATATATAGTAGTCGAAGCAAAGGTTAGGACATTACTAAATGCTGAAATTCACTCAGAGATTACTTCTGACTTCTTACTTACCCGTAGTGCTATACTTCGACTGCTATACTATAGAATTGGATTCTATGTTACCTGCATTTTCTTCCCTGTGATTTTTCCCGAATTACGACTTACGCAGATTAACTAAGAAACCAGATTTCTGCTTAAGTCATGCTAATAATATTTTGACGGAATAATAAAAGTTGATTATGGATTTCGATCACATTCATTTCTATGTTGAAAATGCTATGGAGTCGCGAGACTGGTTTAGAGAAAAATTAGGTTTTAAAGCTATTGCTTCTCAAACAAGCCAACACACCCAGAAGGAAATTATCAACAGAGGTCAAATCTATTTTGCCTTATCTTCTGCTATCACACCAGCAAGTCCTGTGACAAATTTTCTGAGTTTACATCCTCCTGGAGTAGCTGATGTAGCTTTTCGGGTTCGAGATATTGACTCGGTTGTGGCGAAAGCAGCAGTTAACGGAGCAGAAATTTTACAACCTATTCAGCAAAACTTAAATGGTTTGAAAAGGGCAAAAATTTCAGGATGGGGAGACTTAACTCATACTTTGATTGAAAAAAATGATGACCCACAAAGTTTGAATTCTTCTTCTCAACTCTTTATGGATATTACAGCGATAGATCATGTGGTTTTAAATGTAGCTAAGAATAATTTAAAATCTGCTTTCAACTGGTATCATCAAATCTTAGATTTCCAACCTCATCAAAATTTTGACATTCAGACAAATCAATCTGGTTTACGTAGTCTAGTAATGATACACCCAGAGGGAGGAGTAAAATTTCCTATTAATGAACCTACATCTGATAATTCTCAAGTTCAAGAATTTTTGGATGCTAATTATGGTGAGGGTATACAACATATTGCTTTACAAACAGAAAATATTTTGGGGGTGGTGGGAGAGTTGCGATCGCTTCGTTTACCTTTTTTGCATGTTCCAGCGACATACTACTCTAGTCTACAAGCCAAAGCATTAACTCATCTATCGGAAACTGACTGGCAGAAAATTCAAAAGTGTCAAATCTTGGTAGACTGGCAAGAAAAGACACCAGGGTCAATGTTACTACAAATTTTTACCCAACCAATATTTAATCAGCCAACAGTATTTTTTGAGTTTATTGAACGAAAAGTTGTTTGGGTAAATGGTAAACCAATGCAGACACCAGGTTTTGGTCAAGGTAATTTTCAAGCTTTATTTGAAGCAATTGAAAGAGAACAAATGAAACGAGGTAGTTTAGAGAAAAATTAAAAATTCAAGGTAGGGTACGTTATTACTATAATATCTAATCTCCTCACCTTCCAATCTAACCATCTGGCTACCTCCTCATCTCACTCCACTATACAATAACTATTCAAGCAGATTTGATATAAGTTAGTTAAATGTTTCACAGACCACAATGAAAGAAGGTTGTAAAAGCAGAATCAATTATTTTTGCTTCCTAATCTCTATTCTATTCTTCAATGAAGATTGTTGATTATCTTCATCTGGAAAACGAATAATATCATCTTCCCCAAGATATTCTCCATTTTGAATTTCAATTATTATCAAAGGAATACTCCCAGGATTTTCTAAACGATGAGCCATATTTGCAGGCACATAAGTTGATTGTTTTTGCAAGAGTAATTTTTCCTCACCATTAAACACAACTTTAGCAGTACCAGAAACCACTATCCAATGTTCGCTACGATGATAGTGCATCTGGGTACTAATATAATGTTTTGGTTTTACTTCTATACGATTAATTTTGTAACGAGGACCTTGTTCCAGAATTGAGACTGTACCCCAAGGTGGTTGTCTTGTGGAATGTTCCTGTTTATTTTTAGCTTCTGAATCTAAGATAGGGCTTGAAAGCTGTTGATTATTTTCTAACTCACTCATATTTTTAAGAAGTTCAGTGATTTTACAAATGATTTTAGGATTGCTATGTATATAATTTTCTACTCACTGGACAGCTAATTGTAGAAGGGTCACAAAAGTTTATACCCATACTTCACAATCTGAAAATTTTAAGAAAAATTTAATTTTATTAAAACTTTATAGTGCTGAGCCTAAGTCAAAAGTAATCCCTGAGTTAGTTTCAGGATTTACCAATGCCCTATATACAGGGCTTACGGAGTACCGTAATAAGGATTAAATTTTTACCATAAAAAGATTTACTTATGTTATATTTTGCATTATACTATCCCTCAGTCTGTTAGAGTTAGTTAATCTAATTTAAGTATTTAGTAATGGAGATAAGATGTAATCCACAAATATTAGAGCTTGAGTATTGCACTGATTAGCTATTTTTAATTTTTTCAGGTATTTCCCTTATTCATAATAGGTTTGGAACTGTTTTCAATGTCAAAAATTTTAACTCTAGCTCAAGTTCTTTGAAGATAGTTTTTAACTTTGAGATCCCTGAGACCCTTAGCTAATAATAGTTATTCCTATGATTTTCTACGGCTTAGCAAATATTTTTTCTTGAGAAACAATCTGTAAATTAAAATTTGATTTAGGAAAAAAGCATGAACTTAGAAGCACTTTGGAGCAATATAGTTAACAGTAACTTCCTGGGTATACCGACATTTAAACTAGTACTTTCATTTGTCATATTTATTTTTGTACTAGTATTTCAGGGAGTTATTTCTCAAAAAATTATTAATTATATAAAGTATCTTGTTGCTAAAGCTGGATATGATTTAGAGGATAAATTACTTGAACTAACTAGAAAGCCTTTAAACTTTTTAATTATTGCATTTGACCTATGGATAATAAAGACAATTTTAGCGAAAGATTTAATCTTTAATCCTAATCTTTCTGCTTTAATTTTTCTTACTCTAATTGCTTTTTTAGTTTATAATGCAGCTCCTTTATTAGGTAAGATACTAGAGTTCTTCACTCTGCAAACTGAAACAGAACTTGATGATTTGCTAGTTCCTTATGTACCCAAACTTTTGCGCATTGCAGTATTTGTTATAGTAATTATTAAAGCATCAGAAGTATTTTTAGGAGCATCTGCAGGGGCTCTTATTGGTTTACTTGGTGGTGCAGGTGTTGCCCTAGGTTTGTTGTTCAAAGATATTATCTATGATTGGTGTTGCACGATAATCATCTATATTGACGGATTGTACAAACCCGGTGACTGGATGGTAGTTTCAGGAGATTTTGTGCAAGTGGTAGACATCGGGTTAAGAACTACAAAATTGTACTCATGGGAGTGGGGTAGTATTAAAAAAATGCCTAATTCAAGAATGGTAAGTGGGATTGTAGATAACTGGTCTCAAGACAAATCTGAAATTAAAGAATGGGGATTTAAAGGATTCATAAAGATTGACTGTATTGCATCAGATAAAGTAGAAAAAATGGTAAATGGAATGAATGAATTATTTAAAAGTATTGATGGTTTTTATCCTGGAAAATATAAATCCCAGTTTAGAGGTATTGAAGGTAATGCTCGTGTGTTTAGATATATGGCAAAAATAGATCCTAACTACTACAGTTCTGCTTCTTATAAATTTCTTTTGGGTCTAATGAAATTAATGGAGAAAGAGGGTATTGTCACTCAGAATGTCCATTTCATTACTGACCAAGATACCTATGTAGAAAAGATTAAAATGGCAAGCAAAAATTGAGAACTAAACTTCTCGAAACTCTTGTGATGAAGCTAGAGCTATTCGTCCTAATGATAGGGCAACAGGAATATTCTAGATGTGTAAGTTGAAGGTTCAAAATTTAACCTAGTCAATCCAAAATTTATACCAGGCATAGAAGCTATGTTTGATGAATTTTGTGAAACTTAGAAAATAAATTACCTGACTTTTTAGGTGCGGTTACTCACGGGGTAACAAGTGCTTTAAATATGTTGTTGGATAAGAATTTAAAGGGTGCATCTCAATTAAGTGATAAGTAATTGTAATTTAAGAAATGGAGATGAGTAATTTTGCTCAAGAAAGGAAACAGAAAGGAGATATAATAAAATAGTTGTTACCCAAAATGACCTATGAACGCTAAAAATTACGCTTAAATTAATGAACACCTAGAGGCGATCACCAAAATTCTCCATTTAGAAGCTAACCCCACTTAACTTAAAACTATGGAAGGAATAGAGAAACAGCTTAGAAGTCTAGTCAAAGAACACATAACGTCCCAACTGGGATTTTTTTTTATCAAAACACAAACAGGTATAAAAGTATTTTAGGAGAAATCCCGATAACTACTGGACAAGCCAAAAAGTTAAAGTTGAAAAAAGGGAGTGGTTGGAGTCCTTACTTGGGAAAACGCCTTCTACTGTTTGGCGCTAATGAATTCTATCAGCATCAGCTTAGTGTGGAAGTATGTCACATAACTTGAAGTTTTGAGCAAGATATTCCATTATTTTTGGGAACTAGTATCTACTGATTATAATATGAAATAAATATAAAGTTTTATTAACTAAAAGGCCAAATATGCAAAATTTGAGTTTAGAACAAATATCAGTTCAACTAGATAGCGAGAATTCCCGGGATCGCCTTCTTGCTCTTGCCCATCTAAGAGAAGTATCTGCTACTGAAGCAGTTCCTCTAATCAAAAAAGTATTGTATGACCCCAACTTGCCAGTACGCTCTATGGCGATATTTGCACTGGCTGTAAAACAAACAGAGGAATGCTACCCAATTTTAGTAGAATTATTGGAAAAAGATCCAGATTATGGCGCCCGCGCCGATGCAGCAGGAGCTTTAGGTTATCTGGAGGATATTAGGGCATTTCAACCTTTAGTAAGAGCATTTTATAAAGATACCAGTTGGTTAGTACGTTTCAGTGCAGCAGTTGCTCTGGGAAATCTTAAAGATAAACGTGCCCATGATTTATTGATAGAGGCGTTAGACAGTCATGAGTTAGTAATACAACAAGCAGCGATCGCAGCTCTAGGAGAAATTGGAGACTTAGAAGCAGTAGATCATATTCTTAAGTTTGCCCTTTCAGAAGATTGGTTAATTCGTCAAAAGTTAGCAGAAGCTTTAGGGAATATGTCTACTCCTAAAAGTATATCTGCCTTAAAATACTTAGAAAAAGACACTTACCCTCAAGTATCCCAAGCAGCAAGCACTTCTCTGCAGCGTTTACTCAACCTTGCTTTATGACTCAAAATTTTCCAATAAATAGGTAAACCCCTCTTTTTCCAAGCTACACTAATCATTAATATATAGCAGTCGAAGTATAGCACTACGGGTAAGTAAGAAGTCAGAAGTAATCCCTGACTGAATTTCAGCATTTAGTAATGTCCTAACCTTTGCTTCGAGTGCTATATTAGTATTTGACCACCGAGTCCTATCTAAAATTAATACTAATTCTGAGGAGGCACTGAATAAATTTTCTACCATCATTGTAACCGAATGTTACCAGAGTATAGGTAAACTTAATCCCTTAATAGTTAAAAATATTTGTATATGTTTCCCTTACTTTCAGATTTTATTGGTAGCTGAAAGTAATTGTATAATTTTGATATTTGTACAGTTTTATGTACTGATATGATAGACCTCTCCAAAAATACTGATTTTGGAACCGCAGGGTAAGGGTTGGAGAACCTTTTCTGGAGGTGTTTAATGAATAAATAATTAACTCAAGTGGTAGATGGGAGTGAATTGGCGATCGCTATCCTTTTCTCAATAAGCTTTCTTTTTTAATTGAATTATTATCTAATTTATTGTCTCAAATTAGCATTATATCTACCATTAAGCTTGCTTGAGGTCCCACAGTTATAGGCGAGGCAATAGAAACAGGATTTTTCAGTAACTAGACAGTGGGAAGTTCTTCCAATAACTATTGCTAGCTAAGGCTTACAGCTATCTTAATGTGAGAAACTCTAAAAATGAACTATAAGTACTTTAAGGCATTCCCTGTAATACTTTCAGTCTTTAAAGCAAATAATTTTTTAGGAGAACTTTGTACTCTCCAGTTCAGTAAGTCACGATAAAAATAAAAAACACTCTCCAAGAATGGAGAGCGTCATTATTATCAACAGTACTTACGCAATTCTGCTAAATATGGGGTGTTTATGATAAATCTTTCATATATTTACACTATAATCAGTGCCTTTGCGTAAGTTTTGATTTAAATGAAAAACTAACCCTTGATAGAAGGAGCTTCTACTGCTGCTAAGTCGAGAGGGAAGTTATGAGCATTACGCTCGTGCATTACTTCCATACCTAAGTTAGCTCGGTTAATTATATCTGCCCAAGTATTAATTACACGACCACTGGAGTCGATAATGGACTGGTTGAAGTTGAAACCGTTTAAGTTGAAGGCCATTGTGC
The DNA here is from genome assembly GCA_023356515.1 of Trichodesmium sp. MAG_R04. Classification (GTDB taxonomy): domain Bacteria; phylum Cyanobacteriota; class Cyanobacteriia; order Cyanobacteriales; family Microcoleaceae; genus Trichodesmium. Next base: position 6,615 of record JAKQYG010000073.1, read on the forward strand.
TCACACCTAATGATGTGAACCATATTCCTACTACTGGCCATGCTCCTAAGAAGAAATGTAAGGAGCGGCTGTTGTTGAATGAAGCATATTGGAAGATTAAACGACCGAAGTAGCCATGAGCTGCTACGATGTTGTAAGTTTCTTCTTCTTGACCGAATTTGTAACCGTAGTTTTGAGATTCAGTTTCAGTCGTTTCACGTACTAAAGAAGATGTTACCAAGCTTCCGTGCATGGCGCTGAATAAAGAACCACCAAACACACCTGCTACACCTAACATATGAAATGGGTGCATTAGGATGTTATGCTCTGCTTGAAACACAATCATGAAGTTGAATGTGCCAGAAATTCCTAAAGGCATTCCATCGGAGAAGCTACCTTGACCGATAGGATAAATTAAGACTACTGCTGTTGCTCCCGCTACAGGTGCAGAGTAAGCTACGCATATCCAAGGACGCATACCTAAGCGGTAGGAGAATTCCCACTCACGACCCATATATGTAAAGATACCAATGAGGAAGTGGAACACTACTAGCTGGTATGGTCCACCATTGTAGAGCCACTCATCTAAGCTAGCTGCTTCCCAGATAGGGTAGAAATGTAGACCAATAGCGTTGGAGGAAGGTACTACTGCACCGGAAATAATATTGTTTCCGTATAGTAGAGAACCAGCGACGGGTTCACGGATACCATCGATGTCTACAGGAGGAGCTGCTACGAAAGCGATGATGTAGCAGATCGTAGCGGTTAGTAGAGTAGGGATCATCAACACACCAAACCAACCGACATATATGCGGTTATCAGTGCTAGTTACCCAACTACAAAACTTATCCCATACGTTAGCGTTTTCACGCTGTTGTAAAGTAGTAGTCATTTTTATAATTGCTATGTATTTTTCAAGGTTCTGTCAGTAGCTTTTTTTGCTACTTTTATATAGTAATTATAATCAATTCACTATATTTTTGTAAAGGGTTTTAAGAAAAATATGTTTAAAATGTTTGAATTTTTGAATAAGTTAAACTTATATTTTTTTCTGGGACTTTCATCTATAGATAGTATGATTGACTGAAACAAAGCTCTGAATCGGTTTACCCAAAATAAGGACAATGGGAAATCCCCCTGGAAAATTTTCAACTGCCATTTAATGGCTAATTATCTCCAGCAAATACCTACATAATTATGGCCAGCTTAGTTCATTGGCCATAATTTCAAGATGGATATGGGATTAATTTTTTATCCTACCTTTAACATCCTCCCCGGCCTAAAGGCACCGGGTAACAACCGAGCCCTAGCTCCGATGCGGGTTGACGTTTCACGGGCTGCTGCTACTTTGGCAATAGTCTTACACTTGCCGACCGGTCCGTTTTTTGTCTCGGTATGCCCACCCGCGACTAATATATTTCCCGTGAACTAAAAACCAACAAGGACATGATCTGTGAAAAAAATCAACTAAAAAGTCCCCCGCTTATGGGCGAGGCTTTAAACCCAATTTTTCGGTAAAGAAATTAGGAAAGCTCTAAAAAAAACTAAAATGTATCTGTAAAAATTTACGGTTCGCCTATTTCTCAAACCGAAAATTTTATAAACTTTCCCAAATCATTTTTGGTTACTATAGCTTCACCTACCCCTATTAACTTTAAATTAGCCTGGAGGCCATTTCATTGTACGACCTCCAAGAATATGAAGATGCAAATGAAATACTGTTTGACCAGCATCTAGCCCATTATTAATTACTACACGATATCCATCTTGTATTCCTTGTTCTTCTGCAACCCGCTTTGCAGTAAACAATAAATTTCCCATCAAAATTTGGTCTTCAGGTACAGCATCAGCTAACTTGGGAATAGGCTTTTTCGGAATTACCAAAATGTGAATAGGAGCTTGAGGATTAATATCTTTGAAAGCCAAGGTTGTTTCATCCTCATAAACAATATCCGCTGGAATTTCGCGCCGTATAATCTTACTGAAAATGGTGTCTTGCTCGCTCATTTATCAATTTCAAATAACTTGTTATACAAATTTAAGAATATATAAGAATATGAAAATATGCTAGCTAGAGTCTGGAGTTCATCAATAATTGGCATTGAGGCTATCAAAGTAGGAGTTGAAGTCGATGTGTCTGGAGGACTGCCAAAGGTTGTCGTTGTAGGATTGCCAGATGCTGCAGTTCAGGAATCAAAAGAGAGAGTTAAAGCCACTTTGAAAAATTGTGGTTATCACTTTCCAATGCGGAAAATTCTTGTCAATCTTACCCCTGCGGATTTACGCAAAGAAGGCCCAAGTTTTGACTTACCTATTAGTATAGGAATTTTAGCAGCCTCTGAACAAGTCAAAGCAGAGCTGCTTGGAGACCATCTATTTTTGGGAGAAGTTTCTCTTGACGGTACATTACGATCAGTTGCTGGAGTTTTACCTATTGCTGCTGCTGCACATAAAATGGGAATCACTGGTTTGGTTGTGCCTACTGGCAATGTTAAGGAAGCAGCAGTAGTAAAAGGGTTATCGGTTTATGGATTTGATAATATTTTTGATGTTACAAATTTTTTGAATAGTCCCGCAAGCTCTTCTCCTGTAGAAATCAATACTGCTGAAATTTTGGCAAGACCAGAATTTATAGGTTTAGATTTAAAGGAAGTTAAAGGACAACATCATGGCCGTCGGGCTTTGGAAATAGCTGCTGCTGGTGGGCATAATTTAATTTTTGTTGGACCCCCTGGGAGTGGGAAGACTATGTTAGCGCGGCGCTTACCGGGAATTTTGCCTCCATTGACTTTTGAGGAAGCTTTAGAAGTAACTCAAATTTATTCGGTGGCGGGGTTGTTGAAAGATAGAGGTAGTTTGGTGAGCGATCGCCCGTTTCGTAGCCCACACCATTCGGCATCGGGACCATCTTTAGTAGGCGGGGGCAGTTTCCCCCGACCAGGAGAAATTTCTTTATCTCATAGAGGTGTATTATTTTTAGATGAATTAACGGAGTTTAATCGCAATGTTTTAGAATATCTACGTCAACCTTTGGAAGATGGGGTAGTAACAATATCTCGCACCAGACTTTCGGTAGAATTTCCCGCTCAGTTTACTTTGGTTGCTAGTACAAACCCTTGTCCATGCGGTTATTATGGGGATCCCATTCAACAATGTACTTGTTCATCACGGCAACGAGAGCAATATTGGGGCAAACTTTCAGGACCTTTAATGGATAGGATAGATTTACAAGTGATGGTTAGTCGGTTGAAGCCAGAGGAAATTACTAGACAAGAAACTGGGGAAAGTTCAGCAGATGTGAGGGAAAGGGTGAGAGTAGCAAGGGATATTGCTCGGCATCGGTTTCGGGAAGAGACTGGTCTAAGTTGTAATGCTCAGATGCAGAGTCGTCATTTTCCCAAGTGGTGTAATTTAGATGATAGTAGTAGGAGTTTATTGGAAGGGGCAATTAGAAAATTAGGTTTGTCAGCAAGAGCGAGTGATCGAATTTTAAAGGTAGGGAGAACCATTGCTGACTTGGCAGGTGATGAGGAGTTGAAACCTGCTTATGTAGCTGAAGCAATTCAGTATAGGACAATTGATCGAATACAGTAACTAATTATGTTAATTCCTATGCATTAATTCTATAGTTAAGTTAAAATTTTAGTGATTAAGTAATTAGGGTCTGCTAAAAAAGTATTTTTAATACCCAGGAGAGTAGTTAGGGAGGTTGCATTTAACGTCCCTACATAAGAGCAGGGAATATATAGAGGGTGGTCTTTTTGCTGCCTAAATCAGGCTAAATCCTTTATATATCAATGCTTTTATGATGAATCAATCAGCAAGTCCTAGGTAATCCAATTCTAATGGTAAGGCATAATAATTAAGTTAAGTTGCTAGTTCCCCATTGATGAGCTGGTACTTAGCATTGACTATATCAAATAAGTTTTGATACTAAATCTGGGTATAAAAGTAGGCTTGTCCCATCGCCTAATCCGTTATTTAGTAAAGGCTGTAACTTAAAAAAAATACTCTCTCACTAAAGCGGATTTGGTATTATAGACCATAAAATTTTGTAAGTTTACTTGAGAATCACTGTAACATCTAACGTAATAGAAATGACAAAAACAGACGACAAAACAATTGTCAGAGATTATTTTAATTCAACTGGTTTTGACCGATGGCAAAGAATTTATGGGGATGGCCAAGTAAATAAAGTACAATTAGATATTAGGAAAGGACATCAGCAAACTATTGATACTGTCCTTAGTTGGTTGCAAGCAGATGATAATTTAATAGGGTTATCAATATGTGATGCTGGTTGTGGAGTTGGTAGTTTAAGTATTCCTTTGGCTAAATCTGGAGCATTTATTTATGGTAGTGATATCTCAGAAAAAATGGTATCTGAGGCGTATCAGCGTGCCAAGTCTACTCTAATTAGTGTAGATAATATTAATTTTGTGACTCAAGACTTAGAAACTTTAAGTGGTAATTATCATACAGTTGTTTGTTTAGATGTGTTAATACATTATTCTCAAGACCAAGTTGCAGGTATGATTAATCATTTAATATCTTTAGCAAAGTCACGGTTAATTATTAGCTTTGCGCCAAAGACTTTAGCTTTAAGTATATTGAAAAAAGTTGGGGAGTTATTTCCTGGGCCAAGTAAAACTACTCGTGCTTATCAGCATCGGGAAGCTGATATTATCAAAATTATTGAAAGTAATGGTTTTTCTATTCAAAGACAAGGAATGAACAGCACTAGTTTCTATTATTCTCGTTTATTAGAAGCTGTTCGTAAGTAAAAGAAAGTTTGGTCAAATTAAATTTGAATTAGGTTTTCACGACATTAACAACAAATAAAAATTTTCTCCTTGAATAAGTAACAATAGCAGTCCTAAATTGGTCGTGATAATTTTTCTAATAATTCATTGGAGCTGAAAACCTCTAAAATTTTGACTACTGATTACTAACTACCAGAAAAATACTACACATCAAATAGGATTGCTAAATTTACTAAAATGTGAAAATCATAATGATAGTATGTTGTAAATTGAGCATAAAAATTATGAGTAAAGCATAAATAAAACAATCGATCAATAGTTATTATTTAATTAGGTTCTGCTGAAAAAGTTTTTTTAAGAAGCAGGGGAATGGGTAGGGAGGTTGCATACAACTTCCCTCAATAATAAAAGGGAATTTATAGAGGAGATAGTTGGATATATTTGTCCCTTTATTTTTCTGGGCTGGGAGCGCGCAAAATACTAACTTTTTCGGCATAAACCTTATATGGATTACTTATGCTTATTGATAAGAACTAGGCAGTCACTTTTTTGTCTATTAAGGTAACAAATAAGGGGCCTTAATGTATAAGGTATTAATTCAATAAAACGATTGTAACTTACGAAACAAGGAAAAGATTTTTGATAATATTTTATAATTTTTTCTTGATCAGGACTTATGCAAAGACACTATATATAGCCCATGACAATTTCGACGAACTTCACTATAGTCACGTGCGTTAGCAATCGCCTAACTATTTTTATGCAAAAAACCTTTAGTTTTTCAAGTCAAATAACCTTCATTTTAATTGAAGGATGTTGCAATTGGTCGGTTAGATATTTTGATAATAATCCGTGCTTAACTTTATAAATACTTTGACCTATTTTAGAAGCAAATCTTTTTAA
>JAKQYG010000074.1 GCA_023356515.1 Trichodesmium sp. MAG_R04
TTGAGGCGGCTACTCGAGCGATCGCTCCCTATATTACTGAGGGAAATTTGATTATTTTGGAGTCTACCAGTCCGGTGGGGACGACGGAGAAGATTGCTGTTTGGTTGCAGGAGTTACGTCCTGAATTAGATGTTGATGCTTTGGTTCATATTGCTCACTGTCCGGAGCGAGTTTTGCCTGGTCAGACTTTAAAGGAGTTGGTAGTAAATGACCGAGTAATAGGGGGAATTAATTCTGCTTCGGCAGAAAAGGCGACTGAGTTTTATCGGCAGTTTGTGACGGGGGAGGTTTTGTCTACTCTTTCCCGGACGGCGGAGTTGGCCAAGTTGGCTGAAAATGCGTTTCGGGATGTTAATATTGCTTTTGCTAATGAGTTGTCTATTATTTGTGATAAGCTTGATATTGATGTGTGGGAACTTATTAGGTTGGCTAATCGTCACCCACGGGTGAATATTTTACATCCTGGACCTGGGGTTGGTGGCCATTGTGTGGCAGTTGACCCTTGGTTTATTGTGGATTCGGCACCAGAGGAGGCACGGTTGATGAGGATGGCCAGAGAAGTGAATGATAGTAAGCCTGATTTTGTCGTGGCTAAGGTGAAGGAGGCAGCAGCTAAGTTTAAGGAGCCGAAGATTGCTTGTTTGGGGTTGAGTTATAAAGCGGATATTGATGATTTGAGGGAGAGTCCGGCAGTAGAAATTCTTAAAAAGTTAGCTTTAAATAAGGTGGGCAAGATTAGCGTAGTTGAACCTTATATTTCAAAATTGCCAGAGTCTCTGCAAAAAATTTGTTATTTGCTTACAGACTTAAAAACTGCTATTCAAAATTCAGACATTATTATACTGCTTGTTAACCATCGGCAATTTTCAAATTTATATACTTATAAATTGTCTAGTAAGATAATTATTGATTTAGTAGGTCAGTATAAAAGTAGCAATAAAAACGGAGGATTAAGATAAAAATGGTAAAAAAAATATACAAGGCAGATGATATGAGGCATACTCCTTTTCGTGTAAAAGCTAATCATGAATTTTTAGAGAAAGAAGGATTCATTTTTACTGATAACGAAGAAGAATGTGACTTGTTTTTATCTCGTACTTTGGAAAACCTAAATCATTATATTAAAAAGTATAAAAATCAAAAAAAGTATTTAATCTGGACTCACGAACCTCGCTATGATACGCACTTTTCAAATAAAGTGTATGTAGAAAGTAGCATTGAAGTAGATATTATGAATACATATACAAACGAGATATATGTTAATAATTATAGGTATTGTAACTTAGAAAAAATGAACTCCATTAATCTTCGTTCATTTGAAAGATCTAAGGGTAAATTAATAGTAATATTAGCGACTTGTAAAAATCCTGTATCTTTAATTAAAAATGGAATAGAACTAGATTTAGTAAATATTAGAAATAATATTGCTTATTTGGGTTCTAATTTATCTAAAGTTGAAATTTATGGCTCTGATTGGGAAGGAGACATTGCAATTGAAGATTCTGTAAAAATTGCCAGACAACAGGGTATACCTTGGGCAAAAAGAAAAGTTGAAATTATGAAACAATATCACTTTAATTTGTGTTTTGAAAATACAAATTACAAGTATTACTGTACCGAGAAAATTTGGCAAGCACTAGAGGCAAATTGCTTACCCATCTATTATGGTAAAGGCAACGCTATCTATGAAGATTTTCCGCCCAACAGTTTTTTGGATTACTCTGAGTTCAATAAACCTGACCTTTTGTTTGAATATATTAATGCTATGAGTATTGACGAATTTAATCAGAGAATGAATCGTTGTATTGCCACTGTTAATACAATTGTTTCTGAGAAAGGTAGGTTTAATGCTTTAGCACAACAAAATAAAAATATAGTATCCAGACTGAAACAAATTTTTGCTTAAAAAAAATATTAGAGACTCTTTTCGGGTTTCTTCTTTTTTGTCTTCGATAACTTGAACTGAGGTATAAAATGATTAAAATATACAGAGCTAGTGAGATGAAGTCATCTCCTTTTGATAAAACTGCCGATCATAATTTTTTGTATGAGAATGGATTCAGTTTTACAGAAAATCCACAGGAATGTCATATTTTTTTGGCTTGCCAGATGGAAAGCTTAGTATCAGTAGCAAAAATGTTTGGATCCCAAAAAAAATATTTATTATGGACTCACGAACCTCGTAATGATACTAATTTTGAAGATAAGGTAAATTTGGAAAACGTAGATGTTCATGTAATGAATGTTTACACTGGAAATATATATGTCAATAATTATAAATATTGTGAATTTCCTCAATTAGAATTGGTTAACTATCACAATTTCTCTCGTCCTAAAGGTAAGTCAATAGTAATACTAGCTAGAAATAAAAGGTTGCGTCCTGTTTTCAATAAGGGTCAGAATATAGATTTAACCCATATTAGAAACGAAATAGCATTTGCAGGCTACGGCTTAGGTAAAATTGAAGTGTATGGCTCTAACTGGCCTGACAATATTGCGATAGAGGATTCTATCAGGGTAGCCAAGCAGATAGGTTGTAGTTGGATTGATAGAAAACTAGAGCTATTAAAACAATATCACTTTAATCTGTGTTTTGAGAACACAAACTATCCTTATTACTGCACTGAGAAAATCTGGCAAGCGATTCAGTCTGGTTGTTTACCGATATATTGGGGTAAAAGTAATGCTATTTATAAGGATTTTCCACCCAATAGTTTTTTAGACTATTCTAATTTTGATAGCCCTAGTGTTTTGTTTGACTATGTTGAAAAGATGCACATACATGAGTTTAACGATAGACTTAATCTTTGTATTGGTACAGCCAATAGAATTACGGCTAATAATGGATATTTAGAAGCAAGTTCACAGGAAAAAAACAACATTATTAATAAGCTGAAATTAATTATAGATAAGCAGGTTTTAGTAGATAATGTAAGCTCATTAAAGCCTGAGATTTATGAACCGGGAGGAACTAATTTGGCTCTCAATAAGCCAGCAAAACAAAGTTCCCTTTCTAGGTGGTCAAGAGGAAATGATCCCCAGAGAGCAGTCAATAGTGTGAAAAATGGTATGTATAGTTTTTGTACAAGTAGAGAAATGAAGCCTTGGTGGGAGGTTGATTTAGAGTCAGTCTATGAACTAAGAGAAATACGAGTTTTTAACCGCTTGGATAACTATAGTGAGAGGGCTTGTACGCTCAGGATATTCATTTCATCTAACGATCGAGATTGGGAAGAAATTTATGTTTATAGCAAGAAAGAGCCTTTTGGGGGAATAGATGGAAAACCTTTAATTGCCGAATTTTCATCACTACCTGTTGCTCGTTATGTGCGATTACAACTTAATGAAATCAACTATCTGCATTTAGATGAAGTTGAAGTTTATGGAAGTTTGAAAAACTAATTAATAATTGTCAAAACAGGATTATTATAAATCTTCTTAGTAGATTATGAGTCAGCCTTTAAATATTATTGAAAAGTTGAGACTACCTAAACCTTTGGGAATAATTCATGTCGGTGCAAATGTAGGTCAAGAATTTCAGGCTTACAAAAATGCTCAAATAAAGGTTTGTGTTTATATAGAACCTATACCTGAAGTTTTTAGACAACTCAAAGATAAAGTAGATAATTCATCCATGCACTTTCCAGTTCAGGCTTTATGTTCAGATGTAAGCAATGAGGAAGTAACTTTTAATATAGCTTCTAATCATCAGTCTTCCAGTATGTTCCCCATGGGAAAAGTAGCTCAACTGTATCCTCATCACAAATACATCAAACAAATCCAAATAACTACAACAACTCTGGATGAAATTATATATTCAAAGTTTTCTGCATACAAATTTGATTTGCTGGTTATGGATACCCAGGGTGCAGAGTTGAAAATTTTAATGGGAAGTCATAAGCTTCTTAAAGAACAAATAAAATATGTATATTCAGAAGTGAGTGAGTCTCCCCTATACATGGGAGGTTGTACTTTTGAAGAGGTGAGTTCATATTTAGGGTTATATAAACTTAAGTTAAAAAATTTAATGTTCAACTATAAAAACTGGGGAGATGCTTTATATGTTAGGGATGATTTATTTGAGCAGCACCTATTAGAAGGTGATAATTTGGCTTTGAATAAACCTGCTCAACAAAGCTCTTTTTCCAAATGGTCAAAGCCTGACGATCCTCAACGCGCAGTTAATGGATATAAAACAGGAAATTATAGTTTTTGTACTCAAAAAGAATTAAATCCTTGGTGGCAAGTAGACTTAAAGTTAGTCTATAAGATTACAGAGGTACGAATTTATAATCGCTTAGATGGTAATTATGCTGAACGTTCTCGAAAACTAATGGTTTTAATTGGAAATAATGGCATAGACTGGGAAAAAATCTACGATCATAAAGGAAAGCCAGCTTTTGGTTGTGTTAATGGTCAACCCTTAATCGTGAAAATTTCATCAAAACCTGCTCGATATATTCGTTTACAATTAAACGGTGTCAACTATTTGCATTTGGATGAAGTTGAAGTATATGGCGATCGGGTTTTGGAGTAGCAAAACAAGTACATCATAATTCACCATTACTCCAGTAAGATTAAAAACCATGATTTGTTTCTTCTCCATACAGTTCCTTTCACCAAAGCTATGTCACATCCTCTAAAAATTATTGAAATACTAGGCTTACCAAAACCAGAAGGTATTATTCATGTTGGTGCCCATTTTGGGCAGGAAGCTCCTGCTTACCAAGCTATAGGAACACAATGCTGTGTTTACATTGAGCCAATACCAACAGCTTTTGAGAAGCTTAAATGTAACGTAGAAAAAATACCCAATCATTTTCCCATTCAAGCATTATGTTCGGATTTAGATGGTCAAAAAGTAACTTTTAATGTCAGTGCTGGTGATGGGCAGTCATCAAGTGTGTTCCCGCTAGGAAACATTAAAAGATTATATCCTCGGATGAGATATATAGATGAATTGAAGCTTGAAACTAGAAGCTTAGATCGGATCATTACTTCAGAATTCCCAAGCCATAATTTCGATCTACTTGTCATGGATACTCAAGGCTCAGAGCTTAATATATTGAAGGGAAGTAATGGGCTATTAACCACTCAGTTAAAATATATTTATTCAGAGGTTAGTACAGAACCTCTATATCAGGGCAGTTGTAATTTTGAGGAAATAACTGCATTTCTCAAGCTTTATGGCTTTAGACTTAAAAATGCAGTCTTTGGGCCGAAAAATTGGGGAGATGCCTTTTATGCCAAAAATTTTTCTTCTCAGTTTCCGACCTTACAAGACAATTTAGCTCTCCATAAACCAGCTTTACAAAGTTCTTTGTCAAGGTGGTCAAAGCCTGACGATGCTCAAGGTGCTGTAAATGGTACTAAAACTGGTAAGTATGGTTTTTGCACTAAGAGGGAAGCGAATCCTTGGTGGCAAGTAGACCTACTATCAATATATAAGTTGACAGAGGTAAGAATTTACAATCGCATCGATCAATATCGCGAAAGAGTAAGAACACTCAAGATATTAGTCTCATCTGACGCTATCAGGTGGGAGCAAATATATGACCATGATGGTAGAGAGCCTTTTGGTGGGATTGATACCAGTCCTTTAGTGGTACGAATAGATTTAAAAGCTGCTAAATATGTACGCTTGCAACTTAATGAAATCAACTGTTTACATCTGGATGAAGTAGAGGTTTATGGGAGCTTTGCTGTTTAGTAAGTTTCAACATTAATTTTCTATTGTCTTTTAGCTTATTGTCTTTTTTCTGCAGCTCTATGACTAGATTTGACAATAAAACAGATTTATTAGTTTTAATTGCTACTCTTATGAAAGTCGATATATGCCTACTCCTTTTCAAATTATTGATAAGTTAAATCTACCTCAACCTTTGAGCGTAATACATATTGGTGCTTCCCTGAATCAAGAAATACCTATTTATCAAACTGCAAATCTAAATTATTGTCTGTTGATTCAGGCTATACCGTCAGTTTTTGAGCAGCTTCAATCTTGCTTAAAAGAGCAATCTACTTTTTTGGCAATAAAAGCATTATGTGCTAATATAAATGATGAAGAAATTTTGTTTAATATTGCTAATGATAGCGACTATTCAAGTATATATTTTATCAATGATGCGACGTTATCACTTGATCCTAATTTGAGATATATTGATTCTCTCAAGATGACAGCCAAAACTTTGGATAGTATTGTTTATTCGACTTTTGATTCTTCCAATACTTTTCAACTGCTAGTAATAAACGCTTCATCAGCAGAATTGAAAATTCTTATGGGAAGTCACAATTTATTGAGTAAAGAGCTATGCTACCTGTATTTAAAAGTTAGTGAACAACCCCTATACCAAGGTGGATGTACTCTTGAAGAAGTTACATCTTTTCTAAAGTTATATGGTTATAATCTCAAGTATTTATCTCTAGTTTACAAAGGTTTTGGTGACGCTTTCTACGTTAAAGATACTCAATTCAACCTACCACAAACAACAGCTAATATAGCCCTTAACAAACCTGCTTCACAGAGTTCTTTGTCAAGATGGTCAAAACCTGACGATGCTCAAGGTGCTGTAAATGGTACTAAAACTGGTAAGTACGGTTTTTGCACTAGGAGAGAAGCAAATCCTTGGTGGCAAGTAGATCTACTATCAGTATATAACTTGACAGAAGTAAGAATTTATAATCGCATTGATCGATATCGTGAAAGAGTAAAAACTCTCAGGGTATTAGTCTCGTCTGACGCTATCAGATGGGAGCAAATATATGACCATGGTGGTAGAGAGCCTTTTGGTGGTGTTTATGGCAATCAATTAATCGTGTGGACTTCATCAACAAAAGCTCGCTACATACGCTTGCAACTCAGTGAAACCAACTGTTTACATCTGGATGAAGTAGAGGTTTATGGCCATCCCACCACAGAGGGAATACAAGATAGCGATTGACAAAGTTAGGAGGTAATTTTAATGTTGATCTAGAAATTTATTCAGTGTCTATGATTTATGGTAATGTAATTTTCATGCAAATCTATTAAAGTAAAGTAATGGCAATTATTGAATATAAACAGAGAGCAAGTAACACTAATAATATATTAGAATCCTATTCTAAGAACGTAACATCTCAAAATGGAGAGGATGGAATCCTAGAAAAAATATTTGAAGTTATAGGAGATAAGAATTATTCTAAGTGGTGTGTTGAGTTTGGAGCTTGGGATGGAAAGCACCTTAGCAATACTTATAATTTAATTGTTAATAAGGGGTGGAGCAGTGTATTGATAGAAGCAGATCCAAAGAAGTTTAAACAGCTAATGAGCAATCTAGGCGATCGTGAAAATTTATACTGTTTTCAGGCTTGGGTAGGGTTTGAAAGCAACGATAATCTGGAATCAATTTTATCGAAAACACCAATACCTAAAGAATTTGGCCTAGCATCTATAGATGTAGACGGGTGTGACTATTACATCTGGGAATCTATACAAAATTACAAGCCATTAGTTGTAATTATAGAGTATAACCCAACAGTACCTAATGATATTATCTTTGTCCAGGACAAAGATATGTCACGGAGGCAGGGGTCATCTTTGCTAGCGTTAATAGAATTGGGAAAACAGAAAGGTTATGAACTTGTAGCTGTAACACGAACAAATGGAATATTCATCTTGGCCGAAAAATATAGTCTGTTTGGAATTCAAGATAATGATATAAATAAGATGGTTTGTGATTCTGGTAAACGAATATGGCAGGGCTATGATGGAACAATTTTTACCAGTAATTTTTCATATTTAGGATGGGTAAGATATCGTATCGATCCAGAAGACTTACAAGTTCTATCAAAAGCTCAAAGGTCTGCAGGAACTAGGGTGAGAAAGCCTGTGAAAAATATGGAAAACTTACCAGAAGCACCAGGTAAAAATATTGCTTTAAACAAATCTGCTCAACAAAGCTCCTATTCCAGATGGTCTAAGCCTAATGAATCTTCAAGGGCAGTTAATGGTGTTAAAAATGGTGGTTACAGTTTTTGCACTGACTCGGAAAAACAACCCTGGTGGCAAGTGGATTTAGAGGATATATACGCCATCACACAGGTACGAGTGTATAACCGTCTTGATTATGCAGAACGCGCCCGTACTCTCAAAATATTATTTTCGACTGATGAGAATAACTGGGAACAGGTCTACTCTAATGATGAAAAATTAGTACCTGGCGGAATGGATGGAAAGCCTTTGATAGTATCAATTGAATCAAAGATAGCTCGTTATGTACGCATTCAGTTGAATGAAAAAACTTATCTACACTTAGATGAGGTTGAAATTTATGGTTCTAAATCTATAGAGACTGCTTGAATCAAGTATCAAGTAGTTGATTATTATTTCTAAAAGTCAATAGGAATTATTATTATGACAATCGTTTTAATTACTGGTTCGGCAGGGTTAATAGGTTCTGAAGCCGTATGTTTTTTTGCAGAAAAAGGCTATACAGTTGTGGGCATAGACAATAATATGCGAAAAACTCTGTTTGGGGAAGAAGCATCCACAGAGTGGAATCGCGATCGCCTTTTATCTGAATACAAAAATCAATACATCCATCATCAAGCGGAAATTCGCGATCGCGATGAAATAGATGGCATATTTAAGTCTTACGGTGAGGATATTTCACTAATTATTCATACAGCAGGCCAACCTTCCCATGATTGGGCAGCTAAAGATCCCTACACTGACTTTACAGTAAACGCTAATGGAACCCTTGTATTGTTAGAAAGTACCCGCCAAAATTGCCCTAATTCTGTCTTTATTCATTGTTCTACCAATAAAGTTTACGGCGATACCCCTAATTTCTTGCCTTTAGTGGAACAAGAGTTGCGATGGGAGATTGAGTCAAACCATCCCTATGCAAATGGTATAGACGAAACTATGAGCATAGATCAATCTAAGCACTCTCTATTTGGAGTTTCAAAAGCAGCATCCGATCTATTAATACAAGAATACGGTCGTTATTTTGGTATGAAAACCGCTGCCTTTAGGGGGGGATGCTTAACAGGCCCAACTCATTCTGGTACAAAATTACATGGATTTCTATCATATTTGATGAAGTGTACAATGATGGGAACCCCTTATCAAGTTTTTGGCTATAAGGGCAAACAGGTTCGTGATAATATTCACAGCTACGATTTGATTAATGCTTTTTACCACTTTTATCAATCTCCAAAAATTGGTGAAGTATATAACATAGGCGGTAGTCGTCATAGCAACTGTTCTATGTTAGAGGCAATTCAACATTGTGAGTTAATTGTCGGAAAAAAATTAGATTGGGCATATTCTGAGTCAAACCGGATAGGAGACCATATTTGGTGGATTAGTGATGTTAGTAAATTCAAAACTCATTACCCAGGGTGGGATTTAACTTATACTGTTCCAGATATCTTAAAAGAAATGTTTGTTCAAAATACTGAACGTTGGATTTGAGCCAAGATTGACTTTGGTAATAATTATAGGAAGATAAAAAATATGAACAAAAGTAAATTAGAGCTAGAAATTAGAGATGGTGAACCCTGTCCAGCTTGTGGTCATAATATATCTGTTCCCCTGTTTCAGGACAAGCACCCTCTAGCAAACACAGTACGTCCTCAAAGTTATCAAGAAGCTCAAGACTTAGAATACTTGCTTTTGGACTATGTAAGATGTGTCGAATGTGGGCATATATACAATTATGCCTTTGACTATGCAAAGGTTCCTTATTCCGATCGCCCTTACCCTTCATTTAACAAAGGAGTTTTATGGTCTGGTTTTATTCAGGAGATTCAGCAACAGATACTTGCTATCTTGCCTGAAAAGCCTGTGGTCATAGAGATTGGACATGGAGATGGAAGCTTTTTAGCAGGTCTAAGAGCTTTAAATCCAAAAGGTCGTTATGTAGGTTTTGATGTTAATGGTGCTAGGGATGGAGAAGGCGTCATAGAGTTTCGTTCTGAACTTTTTAGCCCTGATGTCAACTTACCAGAACTACTTCCTGACTTAATTGTTAGCAGACACGTTTTAGAACATCTAAAGAATCCTCTTTCCTTGTTACAACGTATTGCTCTAGTTGCATCTGCTATTGGAATTAGTCCTTTAACTTATTTTGAAGTTCCTTGTGCTGATCGAGTTTTAGAAACAGGAAGAACAGTAGATTTCTTCTATGAGCATACTTCTCAGTTTACAACAAATTCTTTTACCAGGATGCTATCAAAATGCAGTTCATCTATTGAAAAAATAGGTTATGGTTATGACCATGAGGTAATATATGGAGTCGCTAGACTAGGAGTTAAAAACCAGCAATTAGAAGTAGCTCAAGAAAGTCAAAATTACCGATTATCTACAAGCAAAAGCTTGATTAACATAAAAGAGCAGCTAGATAAGTTATACTCTTCAGGAACGAAAGTTGCAATCTGGGGAGGGTTGGGTCGATCGTCAGCCTTTGCGAATCGCTATAGTGCAGATGCAGAAAGGTTTCCCATAGTAGTAGATTCTGATGCGTCTAAAGGGGGCACGTTTGTACCGGGTACAGGGCAAGAAATTCGTTTTAGGGACTGGTTGCATGAGAACCCGGTAGATGTAATAATTATTCCTTCCCAATGGCGAGCTGCAGACATAGTTTCAGAAATCACACGAGTGGGTATTAAGGTAAAAAGTATTTTGATTGAGCATCAAGATAGGTTAGTTGACTACAATTACAGCGACCATCCTTACCAAAACTTGAAAGCTTGAGTATAACCTCCCTCAAGACATAACTTGTGCCAGGTTTAATTTATTACTCACAACCTGGCATTTTTTCAGATAATCTTGCTCATCAATTTTCCAGGTATGCTTACTTGTATCTGGTTTGCGCACTTGAATAAAATTATACTTATCCGAAGACCAAATTTTTAACTCACTCTCAGCACAACTTTTCAAAAAAGCAGTATCAGTGCCAAAAGGTTTATAGGGAAAACGAACTCGATCAAACACTTGTCGCTTGATTACCATTGTCCCCCCTGAAACTAGCTTAGTGTAGAGATGTTCTCTACCTAAAAATCTAACCACTAACTTATTTTGACTTTCGAGATACCCGTAGTATGTTTGTTTTCCAACAATAGCAGCATTAGTATAAGAAAAGGGCAGTATCATATCCCCAAGGAAATGAGAGCCATACAAATCATCATCATCGAACTTAGCGATGTAATCACCTATGGAATTATCCACTCCTAAGTTCAAGCATTCTCCTAATGTTTTTTCTTCGTCTACTTGAAAAACTTTGACATTAGGCAAACTAGAAACCTTCTGGCGAACTTCCTCAAGGTTGTATGAATTGTTATTTAAAACCAGTAGTAATTCTTTGTGCGTATATTTTTGTCTGGTGTAATTTTCTAAACAGTTTTCCAAGTATTCAGGACGATTTGTCGCAGCTACTACTGATACCAAAGGCTGAGTTAATAGACTCTTATCCTTGATTTGTAGCTTTCCCAAAATATATTCTAATCTATGCTTATAAGTGTGGTTTTCGTGAACATACCTATATCCAGTGTGAGCCAACTTTTGTCTTACTTCTTCATCATTTAACAAAACGTCTATATGCTCATTTGTTTCAGCATAATTGTGGGTTATTTTAACAAAGTCCCCAAGCATTTTTTGAACTCCAACTGACTGGGTAGAAATAACTGGCGTTCCACAAGCTAATAATTCAAATACTCTGCGAGAAAACATTGTTGGCGAGTTAGTTACCGTATTTACATTTAAAAATACTTTGTATGAACGGTACGCCATTAAAACTTGTTCTAAATCTAAAGTTCCCACTATTGCTTGCTGATATTTTTCAGGAAAACGATAATCTTCCCTATTTTGATTCAACATCCGGTCAAATATATGCAGTCCCCTATGAAGAGCAGGATCAAGCAAAGTAGGCAGCAATTCTCTACGTTCTGGGTGCTTATTGGCAAACCAACTTCCGGCAAAGCAAATTTCTTTTAATTCTTTTGGCTTTCCCGCTGGATTATGTATATAAGGTTGAGCTGCAAATGGTAAGCTATAAACGCGATTATGGCCACAAATTTCTTGATAAGCTTTTACGCAATTTTCATCAGTTGTGAATATATAATCAAATTCCTTCGCTACATCTATGAAAACATCAAAGTTTGGTGGGTCTTCTTTGTTCCAAAAAACAGTGGGAATTTTCTCAACTTTGCAGTAATTAATAATATCTCTGAGGGGATTAGATTTTTTCTCAGCATATTTTGTCATACTCCCT
>JAKQYG010000075.1 GCA_023356515.1 Trichodesmium sp. MAG_R04
ACTGAATTACTCATCTCCTTACTTTACTAAGTTTGATTTTTTTGTCAACCCTATAATATTTCCAGCAAGTATGCAGACTTTGACTACCGAAGCGATCGCTCTCACCTGAATCCTTACATAATTTTTCCTAATTTTTTTGTACTCCCTAATCTCTAATTATGCAATTTATTGACCAGGCAGAAATTCAAGTAGAAGGTGGTAAAGGCGGTGATGGCATGGTTGCTTTTCGCCGGGAGAAGTTTGTGCCTGCGGGGGGACCTGCAGGTGGTAATGGTGGTCGTGGGGGTTCTGTGATTTTAGTGGCCGTTGCTCATTTGCAAACTTTGTTGGATTTTAAATTTCAGCGTGTTTTTAAAGCAGAAAATGGTAGGCGGGGCGGTCCGAAAAATATGACTGGAGGGTCAGGGAGCGATCGCCTAATTGAAGTGCCTCCTGGTACAATGATTTACGATGGGGAAACTGAGGAATTATTGGGAGATTTAGTCAAACCCGGAGAAACTTGTTGTGTTGCCCAAGGCGGTAAAGGTGGGTTGGGTAATAAACATTTTCTCAGTAATAGTAACCGTGCTCCTGAATATGCTTTGCCTGGGTTGGAGGGTGAGGTAAGAATGTTGAGGCTAGAGTTGAAGCTGTTGGCTGAAGTGGGAATTATTGGTTTGCCAAATGCGGGAAAGTCTACTTTAATTGCTGCTCTTTCTGCTGCTCGCCCAAAAATTGCTGATTATCCTTTTACTACTTTAGTGCCCAATTTAGGAGTTGTGAGAAAACCTACAGGAGATGGTACTGTTTTTGCTGATATTCCAGGATTAATTGAGGGTGCTTCTGCTGGTTTGGGTTTGGGGCATGAATTTTTGAGGCATATCGAACGGACAAGGTTATTGTTGCATTTGGTTGATATTACAGATATTGATCCTGTGGATAATTTTAAGACTATTCAAAATGAGTTAGAAGTTTATGGGCGAAATTTGGAAGATAAGCAACAGGTTTTGGCTTTAAATAAGGTTGATGCGGTTGATATGGAAAGTGCAGACATACAAAATTTAGTGAGTAGGTTTAAGGATATTAGTGGGTTAAAAGTCTTCCTTGTTTCTGCTGTTGTGGGTATTGGTTTGGAGGAATTGATGCAGGAAGTTTGGCAAGTCTTGGAAATGAAAGAAAAAGGAATATAGGAGGGTTGTATGCAAGTTTCATACTTATTCTTTCAAAAGACTTTTTTCCCAAGCCCTAATTAGTATTGTTATTTACATTATTTTTAGCCTTAACTGAACCGTATTATTCTATAATAGAAGTTATGAAATATCAAGGATTTGCTCGAAATAATAATATTTATAAATATAAAATTTAAATATAGCAAAGTTTCTGTTAATTGGTATAAGTAAGAAACTAATTATTCTAACTATTCCCTTATTAAACAATTGCTTGGGGCAAAAATCATAGAAAATTAACAAAGTAAATCCTCTAAAGAAAAGAATTCTATCAGATGGGGACAGGTTTCTTTTTTGATATGCACATAATTCTGCCACAAATTGAGTTCACTATCGCTCAAGTAATTTTTCCAATCTCCTACAATTCCTTTGCGTATATGCGCCTTAGATGGAGTATTTTTATCACCAACTTCTTGAGAAACCAAGATATCAGATAAGCTTCCATCTGACTCATAGTGCCCCTGATTGGATTTTTCTTTCATCTTTGTAAAATTCGTGGCTCTCGATATTTCTTCAGCATCATATGATGTAACCCCAATAAACTCAGCAAGTTTATGTATAGCTGAAATTGCATTATCTTTTTTCATTTCTTCATACCTTAAAAATAATGCGTCAATTTTTCCTTCTTCAGAAGCTTTTAGAAATTCTTCATGGTATTCAAACCAGTCACCGCTCTCAAATTTTCCTTTTAGTCCTATTTTGGAAAAGAAATGATGCCAAGATCCGTTATATTTAAAAACTTCTTCTTTTCCCCTAATATGATGCCATGGAGAAACAAATGTATCTAGAGGATGCCTTAAACACTGAATTATTCTTGCTGGCTGTTTGATTAAACCTACACTAGCATGGGATTTAAAAAATCGTGGAGATGTAGCTTTTTCAAAGTTTGAAAATATTGAATCCCAGTTTTCTGTACTTGCAGCCGTATCTAACCAAGGACAAAAATGTTCTGTACTAAAACCTAGTGAAATGCCTTTTTTACTAACTTTTTTTACTAAATGTTCAAGCATTAATATAGTCCAAGTTGTACCAGACTTTGGATAGGTTGCTACATAAATATCACTATTTCTAGGTACAAAATGATTAAATACATTTTCCATTCCACTCTTTGTAATAGCTGGAGTTGTATAAAAATTTTCTATTGCATCTACATCAAATGAACGGGGTATACAGTTCATTTGTGGTTCAGAAGTTTGAAATAAATTGATAGACATAGTTGAGTAGGATAAGTGAACTTGTTGAGATTCTAATTTTTAGATAATAGTCTTAATCACCAACTTAGTGGCGTCCTCTACTGAAAAGTTCATTTAATGGTTTCATCTCATAATAGTTTTAGTCTGATTTAAGCATTATCATACTGTATATGGTGGTGGTTATGGGTAAGTCCTGTCTAAATAATTTTTAGCTTGTCGGCCTTAAGCACTTTTAACTTTTTAGGGATGGGGTATTTATAAGCAGATAATTGAGAAAAACAAGAATAACTAAACTCAAAATTGTGCTGCTATAAAATACTCCCGTCATTCCCCCAATAGTAAAGATACTTCCTGCTAAAATTGGACCTAAAGTTTGCCCAAAAGATAAAGATAAAGCTGTTGCAGTAACTGACATAAAACCTGCTCGATATTTTTCGGGAGATAATTGCCCTAATAAAGACTGGGTTGAGGGAGATACCATGCCCTGAGCAAAACCAGATAAAATTGCAGGAATAAATAATAGCCAAATATTACTAATTGTGGGAGTAATTATAAAAGCAATACAATAAATAATAAATGAAACTTTGATCAGAATAACTTCAGATAGGTACTTGGCAAATATCCCTAATTGAGATGAAACAAATGACAAAAAAATACTTCTGGTAGCTAAAATAATTCCGATGACAATATAAGAAGCTCCTAATTGGCGATCGGCAAATATAGGAATATAAGTTAAACAAGGACCAAATGTAAGTATAAAGTTTAGAATAATTACTATTAATAAAACCCCAACTTGATAATTATTAAGACTTTGCCAAATATTTCTCAAATACTTTTTTAAGCTAAATGATTCTTGCTTAGGTGTAGCTGGTATTTTTAAATAAAATAAAACCCAAAAACTTAAGGGAATAGCTATTAAATATAATAAGAAAGGATACCGCCATCCCCAGGTAGTTAACCCAGCACTAACTAAAGGATAAATAACTAAAATAAGACCAATACTCATGGTCTTAAAAGCCATAGCTGTTGTCAGCAATTTACCGCGATAAAGGTCACTAATTAATGTTAAAGCTAATGACTCTAGTGGAGCTGCGCCAATTCCTTGTACAAAACGAAATTCTATTAATGTCCGAAAATTGGGAGCTAATGAACAAAGGGTTCCAGCAATTGCAAATAAGATTAAAGCAGGTATCAAAATTTGTTTTCTGCCATAACGATCCGCTAATATTCCAGAGATTGGAGTACCAATAGTAATAGGAATAAAAAATGCTGATATTACCCAACCAATATGTTCGGGAGGAATATTTAAATCTTCAGCTATTGAAGGTAAAAGAGAACTTATCCCAGGGCCACCTAAAATTGTCATTAAAGTGATTCCAATAAGAATCTGGAAATTAGAATCTTGATAAATTTTGATGGGATTTTTTCTGCTTTGAGATACTGTTTCTTTACTCATAATTAAACTCTCTCATATTAAGTATTAAGTTTAATTTTGATAGTTCCCTAAAATTTTGCGGTTATCGGCTATTAATTTTTATATTATTACACTTAACAAATAATTATAGTTTTTATAGCTTTTATCTTTTATGAGTTCCTGTTTATTTAGTTTGGCTGCTGAAACTAAACAGATATAGGACTTTTCTTTATTATGAGACACATTTGGCGCTCTAGAAGGAATGTCTTGTAAACTCGCCTCGCACAATGCTTTTGAGATGCTTGTAAACCCGTGAGATTCCCAATCCTAACTTCTGATTCCTAAGTATTGAGTCCTAAACCCCCTATTTTCTCTATTTTGTAATAGCTATAAATTTATTTAGAAGTAAATAATTTAAAGTACATAAAAATACAAAATTCTTTGATAGGAATTGCGACAAAAGTTAAAGGGTTAATTGTAACAATAATTGTTCTAACATCTGCTTTTGCTAATTTAACTATTTGTTTTGCTACCCAGTCGGCAGACATAATTCCTACAGGATTCAAATTACTTTTAAATGGACCTAATATTAATTTTCTAATTACACAAGGAGCATCTAATCTGCGCAAGGTAACTAAATCTCCAAGGGTTCTTTTTGTTAGTTCGTAAAGGGGACTAAATGCTGGATTAACTTCTGCTTCAGAGGTATTTACCCAGACTTCTTTGCAAGCTATATCGGTATTTGTTCTGACTGTTTTGAGGAATATTTCTAACATTCGCCAGCTAGAAAATGTGTTGATTTCGTAGGATTTAGCGATCGCTTCTGCTGTTTTTTCTCCATGTACATTAATGCCGTGGTTTAAGACTAAAATATCTACTTTTTCTAATAATTTTGCTAATTTTTCTTCTTGACCTATTTGCCAAGTTATGGTGTCTATTTCTAAGATTTTACCAGCTATGTCTAAGGTAATGGCCTGGTCTTTGGATGTTAGAGCAATAACTTTTGCCCCTGCTTGATGAAGATGTTTTAGGAGGCTTTGGCCTAAACTCCCAGAAGCACCTGTAACAGCTATTTTTTTACCTTTGAGGGAAAGTGCTGTACCAATCAGTTTATCTACTAAGGTGAGGCTTCCGCAGAAATAGGCATTTTGATTGTCGAAGTGGTGTCGCCAATGGTAAGGGCGGTTCACTAACCAATTTGCAGGAGGCGTTAAAAATGCGCCAGGAAGATGATTGATATCTGTAAGTTTCTCAGTATTGGGAATACCAGTAGCACGAGCGATCGCTGGAAATAAGAAAGTTAGGGTATAAAGAACTCCTGCTAGAGTTGCCCATTGATAGGAAGGCACCCAGACAAAAAACAGGCTCCAGAATAGGATACCAAAGGCTAACATTACCATAGATTCTGGTACATCATGATACCAAGTAGCTTTTTGATAAATTTCTGTGCTGACAATACTTAAGTCACGGCGGAAAACACGATGATGCCAACTATGCCATTTATAGAGGGGTGTCCAAATATGAGAAGCTACATGATAAAGGTCTCGTATCAGTTCGGCAACAAATACAGAACTGAGAACTAGAAAAGTATTAATTATCCAAGGGTAAAATTGCATCAGTTATCAGTTATAGGGCTAGGAAATAGGGAATAGTAAACTGCCAAAAGGTTTCAAGATTTAGAAATGTCCTAACCTTTACTTTGGCTGCTATATTAGTTATTAGTTTATAGCAATTTTTAGGGGCTGTTTGTAAACTAAAGATTAAGGCGGTCAGAGTCCTTAATGTTTCGTGGGTTACGGCGGAAACTTAAATTTTGGCTACGATTCATAATTCTTGTCGTCTAACCCGCCCTACCCCTGGATTTAATATTCCTTACATTTTTCTATTTCCGAATAGCTAAGTTTCAATACATTGGTTTTGAATAATGAAAATAGGCTCAACTTTTCCTAATATCTGTGGTATAATCATTGTGAGCCTATTCAAATTTCACAAATATTTCTACAGTTTTATTTGGCTCTAAATTTATATATTGAGCACGAATAGTAGAATTTGATTTTATGGGAATAAAGCTAGTTATACTCCCTAAAGAAAGTAAATCTCCTTTTTTTAATTCTTTTCCTTCAGCTTGCAAAGAATTTTTAATCCACAATACAACATTTAAGGGATTACCTAATAAATTACTACCATTTCCTGATGTTAATATTTTGCCATTTTCGTCTAATATTTTTATCTGTAAATTTTTCAAACGATTTTCCCATTCATCGGTATCAGCTATAGGAATAGGTTTACCTAAAATTCCAGCTCTTGCTCCAATATTAATTGCTAAAAGAGCGGGTGCATCTAATTTTATGTCTTGACTATAAACTAAATCTCCTAATTCAATAAATGGGATAACTGCATCTAAATATTTCAAAGTTTCTCTAGGAGTTTTGGCATTATTAATTTCTGTACTTCCTACTCTCATAATTAAGTCCCCTTCTCCAACAGGACGACTGCCAAATTTAGGGGAAATAACACTGCCATTTTCCAATAACATTTTTTCTAGTAAAACACCTCGCAAAGGTTGGGAAATATTAAAAATTTCTTGAGCTTTTTGATTAGTTAATGCTGCTTTATAACCAACTATTTGACCAAGACTTTTACTAATTTTTTTTGTAAACTGCTCTTGAACTTTCTGTGCTTGGGGGTAAGTTAGATTTACTGTTGTTGGGAAGGGAGTTTTTTTGAGGTAATTATCTACTAGACTTTCTAATAACTGAGAATTATTATCTGAAGTAACTGTAGATATAGAATTGTTGTTGGAAGTTTCTGTTTTTGATGGAATTTTTGATGTTTCAACAGTACAAGCTGAGAGTAAAGATATTAATAGTAAAATACAATACTTAGACATATAGCAATTTTATTTAATCTAATTTTTGATTGATATTTTCATGCAAAATATAATTCAATTTCACAACTGACAAGATTTTCGTTCTCTGGTTTCTTCAATATTTTGCCAACCATAAGAAAAATGACTCATGGAATTAATTTGGGGAGTCGCTTTCTTAATAGCTTGCATTTGTATTTCCAGAGAAGGACGATTTTTAAAAGGTTGCCCCCAAAGGCCAGCGATCGCCGGAATAACTTTCACTCCTTTAGGAGTCATACTTACAACTCTATTCAATTTAGAAACAATACAACTGGGGTCGCGATCGCCACAAGCTCCATAAGACATTGGATGCCATTCCATGGAAATCGGAAATTGATCCCAAGGTTGGAGGCGAGAGTCAAAACCACTATCTTGTATTCTCCTATTCCCACCAGGGAAAAATACAGCTCCAGCAGATAAACCTTTTTGTTGTACTGGTTGAGTCGCCACCTGGAGAAAATCTAATACTCCTTGGGCGGCATGAGCAACACTCAACTCCCAAACCTGTGTTCCCGATCCTCCTTTTGGTAGTTTGCCGCCATTATCAGAGGGTGAAAAGAAACTTTCCCATTTCGGAGACTCCCTAGAAGAAACACCATAAATATCTCCAGAAGTAACATACCCTTTCTCTAAAAATCTCTTAATTAACTCCTTTCCTGCTTCATTTTTAGCTCGTTGTAATAATACATTCTGAGAAGCTTTACCATATATCCATAAATCTTTTACTTCATCAGCTACAGAGTCACTGCCTACTCCCCGCAAATAACGAACATAGTCAAACAAAATTCCTTGAGGTTTGCGTTTTAAAATCTCATTCACCATAACACTATAATCTTGACGTGCTTCTGGACTGTAAGGATCTATGAAAGCATGGAAAGCGTGACTCATACCTAACTGGTTATGTAAATTAACATTATCTGGGATCACATCTAGGGTTGTTTGACCTTTACCATTACGGGCTAAAACTTGTTGACGGTTTGGTAGTTGGGAATAGGTGTATCCAAAGTTCATGGTAAATACCCAAGCATAAGCAAGCAAACCTCTTTCTCTTGCTTTTTTCAGACTATCAGCTAATAGATCAACATTTTCATAGCCGGGTACACGGAGTACGGACGGCCAAACTGTGGGGTTATTTGCTGCTGGTAACAGTACTTGCCCGTCATAAAAAGCTTCTATATATACTTGGTTATAGCCTTGATTGACAATTTTATCTAGTATTCTGTCAATTTCTCCTGGTCTGGCATCACAAGGATATAGTCGCAACCAAATACCCTGAGTCCTCGGCCAATTTCTCATGCGACAATAACCAACTTCTTTATTATGTTGAATTAGGATATCTCGGTATTGTTTTTCTGCATCTTTATTTCTTTTTAAAACTGCTTGGCGAAGATTTTCTTTAGAAGCAATCAATTCTGGTGATAGCCGACAATAGGCGTCTGTTTGTGCTTTTGCTTTTCCCGGAAACCATAGGTAGGAATTTATTGCCAGAGTAAATAAAATAGCTGCTCTATAAAACTGATATGAAGCGTTACATAACATGACAAATTAATGTTTAATTCCTGTTTTAATTGATGTCGTTGTTGGTTACTCATCTGCAGGTATTGATAGTCAAGCCAACTGTATTTCTTAAATTTATACTGGTATTTAAGTCTGTATCTATTAACAAACTACTTTCAGGAGAATCATAAGTTTTTAGGTTTAATGGCAGATCCTGAACATGATCACAGTTAAAACAAGTCTTTGATGATGAAAATAATCTATCGACTATCGCCAGTTCAGAACCATACCATTGAGATTTATATTCTAGCTGTCTCGGAGATTTATAAAATCTTTGTTCAGCTATTTACTTAGCAAGCTTATGGTTAGCTTTTGATGTCGTGGAGCGAAACATTCAAGATACATAATGGTCTTTTCTGGCAACAGTGCCGTGGTTCTTGGCTAGGTAAGTTGTCAATTTATAAAGTGTATCTTTGCGAATGTTAGCTACCTTTCTATATAGTATGCCTTGTAGCATATTATATCGTCATTTTTTGACTAAGTTTATACTCCGCGTCTTAAAGCAAGTTCAACTTGTCTAAATTCTTGCTCCAAACGTTTCTTTAATTTATCGGGTACAGGACGATTTGGATAAGAAGCATAATGTCCTGCTAAAGAACTCAGAGCAGTTTGCATTGTAGTAAATGATGGTAGAGTAGATACAGAATCATCACGACGATAGCGAGAGGCATAGTCACTAATTGCTTGACGCGCGATCGCTTGAGCTTGACTTTTAGCTTCTGTATTTTCTGGTAATTCAAGGGCTGTTTTTAAGCTGTTAATTAAGCTTAATGTATTTTCGGAATAACTTCCACTGAAAGTTGAGGGACTAGAACAACCCATTAAACCTATGGTACAAACTAAAACTAGGGCTAATAGACGAGAAATAAAACGTTTCATGGAACTTTTTTTTAGTATGGAATTTAATTTTTTTTGGTTTGGCTTGATATACTTCCGATATTGCCTTTAAGCAAAAGCGCGGGATTATTTAGTTAGGAAAGCTCTAAGGATAGTAATACTTTCCTTTGTATTCCAATAGCCTAGAGAATTGACTTTGATTTATACATTTGTGCATTATAATGACTGCATGTATAATCGTCAACCTATTTGATATCCTCGGTAAAATATGGTTTAAAGATTGCTTTAGTGGCAAGTGTAGAAACTTCTGAAAGCTAAACTCTATCCTGAGTCTTTTTAGCCTGAGTAATAAAATGTTTTTGTAGTTCAGAATTAGTCGGTTTTTTGTTTCCTAGTTTATACTTTTCCTGAGAGCAAGCTAGACTATCATTCTACACAAGGCGGACACAACCTGTGGAGCTTTGCTAATTTCTGTTTTTGTCCCAATGTTGGATATATACGTTACTTATATCTTGCTTTCATAGAATTACTTTTGAAGCTAAGGGGTATGATAACATAACCTGTGGAAAAAAATCAACTAAAAAGTCGCCCTAGAAGGGCGAGGCTTTAAAACCAATTTTTCGGTATAGCAGTCGAAGTATAGCACTACGGGTAAGTAAGAAGTCAGAAGTAATCCCTGACTGAATTTCAGCATTTAGTAATGTCCTAACCTTTGCTTTGAGTGCTATAAGAGTCTTAGAGCGGGGTTTTTGGGGCAGTTCAATTTTGAGATAAACATATTAATGTTTCAGGCAAAGATTACGGTAGCTATGAATGATCCCAATCTCGCTTAATGCCTTTGCGTTGATTGAGAAATCGATCAATTGCCATTGCTGCAATACAGCCATCTGATGCTGCAACTACTGCCTGTTGAAATGGTGTATTTCGAATATCGCCAATTGCCCAAACTCCATCTACATTGGTTGCCATCATTTCATCGACTTTTACCCCACCATTTTCGGTAAATGCAATTTCAGGACCTATGTAGTCTGTAATGGGTTTTGAGCCGCTTTGGTATACAAAGACTCCTTCTACGGGTAGGGAAGCTACTTCTGATTCTCCTCTGGTTTTCATCAAAATATTCGTGACTCCTGACTCATCCCCTTGGATGGAGGTCAAGCGTGTTAAATTCCAATGTTTCACATTTGGTTGATTTAGTAATACCTGAACATGAGAATCTTTGTGCTGTGGTTCTTTATTGGTTAGCCAGTGGACGGTAGAAACAAATTTGGTTAGGAATTGGGCTTCTTCAACTGCTTCTGGGTTAAGTCCATAAACGGCTACTTCTTTTTGCCGGTAAAATGCTCCATCACAAGTGGCACAGTAGCTTACGCCTCGACCTAAAAATTCTGATTCTCCTTTGAGGGAAGATTTACGGCCCATGGACCCTGTGGCTAGGACGAGCGATCGCCCCACAAATGTTCCTTCTGGGGTATAAACTTTTTTTAATGGCCCTTCTACATCAATGCCAAAAACTTGTGCTCGCTGATATTTAGTTCCAAAAGAGACAGCCTGGTCTCGCATCTCATCTAGCAGGGCATTTCCGCTAATATCACCTGCTACTCCTGGATAGTTAGCAATTTTATGGGTAATTGCTAGTGCTCCTACTGCTGGGTTTTTGTCCAGTATTACTGTTTTTAAGTCTGCACGAGATGTATATAGTGCACAACTACAGCCAGCTGGGCCACCGCCAATGATAACTACATCAAATTCATAAGTTTCCAAAATTTATAGTCCTCGAAAATAATACTTATTGACATTTCTCGCCCTAAAGGGCTAGGATTTTTGCTTCACCCAGCTAACTTACTTAACAAATTCTCATTTGCTATTATAGAGGTTAATCTGTCCACAAGGGTTTTGAGAGTTGGTATACCCTACTAGGTTTAAACTTTTGTTTTGGCGATCTTTATGATTTTTGACCAGTTCCTTCACGTTTAAGTCTTTTATCACCACAAATATTATATTAATTTAACACATTAAGTTGGTTGGGGTAGATATGAGTTTAAGAACAGCGGCTCTGAAGTACGGGGTTTTAGACCTAATTTTTTGATAGATATTTGTGGATTTTGTTATGGTCAAAAAAATTCTTTGGGGAGGGAGAGCGATCGCTTATCTGCTCATCGCTTATCTGCTATAGTTATTCTTTCTACCACTTTCTACCATCCTTTACCACGTAATTGTTATTCTGTCAAGTCTCTGAACTGAAAGATACTGCTATGGGCGATCGCTTATCTTTCTGCCCCATTAAATTTTTGGAGTTAGACCTCTGGCTTATTAACTTTCTATGATTTAGCTACATAGGATACTACATACATAATACATGGTTGTAAAAAAAAATTTTTTCCCGCTTCGCGGGAACTAAAAAAAATATAGGGTAAAGGGCAAAAGGGGAAAAGAAAAAAGGGTTAAAGAGTTCTCCCGCCAACGCAGACAACACGAAAACCAGCATTGAAGTTGTGGTCGTCGCGCCTAACAAAGTTGAGGCTAATCGCAGAGCGGCAATTATTAGGAAGGTAGTCCCAAGAACCGCCCCGCAGTCGGGTATAACTTTCGGTAGAATTCTCTTTATTACCATCAACCCAAGCGCTTCCATCTGTAGGAGCATTTTCATAATTATCATGCCAGTCATCAGCACACCATTCCCAGACATTCCCGTGCATATCGCTCAACCCAAAAGAATTAGCTACTTGAAAATAACCTACAGGGGTCGTTTCTCCACGATGTTCTCCTTTTAATCCTCTGCCGTAAGAGCCTCTATCCCCTGTCCCATCATAGTTGGCTAAATCTGTAGAAATAGTTTCTCCAAAATGAAAGGGAGTTGTAGTTCCAGCACGACAGGCATATTCCCATTCAGCCTCGCTTGGTAGTCTATAATTTCTTCGAGTTAATTTGGAAAGTCGTTGGCAGAATTCTACTGCTTCGTACCAGTTCACTGTCTCTACTGGTCTTTGCCATCTATCCATACCTTTATATGGTTCTTTAAAATGAGATGGATCTGGGTCTAGGTCTTCTTTTTCTTTCAGGTCTGCTCGGGAGGCGATCGCTCTCCACTGTTTTTGAGTAACAGGATAACGGCCCATTAGAAACTCGGAGATAG
>JAKQYG010000076.1 GCA_023356515.1 Trichodesmium sp. MAG_R04
GTTTTTTATTCTTAAAGGAGAAGGAAGAGCAAGCTGTGATGGAAAATCTATTAAGATTAGTGGTGGTGATAGTATTCTTATGCCACCACTAATCTTAATAGATTTTCCATCACAGCTTGCTCTTCCTTCTCCTTTAAGAATAAAAAACATTTCTACAGCAAAATGATGTTGATGTAAAGGTGTTTTTCCTCCTACATCAAAAATTTCTAAACATACAGTTAAAGAGGTATTTGTATTAGCAGGACTAAAAATAACTGCTAATTTATTTTTATCATTAGGGCTAATACGATATGCTTGGTAGTCTTGGAGAGATTTCATGACTGGAATCATGCAAGTATTAATCATTTTATTATTAAGGTAATAATCGTAATGTATTTAGGTAATTACTTATATTATTTATGCAATACAGCTATATATAGTGTATTTTTTGTAATTATTTTATTATTTAAACTACAATTAATTTCTTGATGTAAGTCTCACTACTAAATCACCCAAATTTCAGGAGTAATACCCCATTGCTTATAATCATTGAAGGTTGGCGTTTTTTACCTCACTCTTACGCGATCGCCAATCAATTCCAACTACTAGAAATGCTCAAACGGCCCCAACTGGAAATTTACCATCAGGATATGCCTTACATTAGCAAGAGTTGGCAACCAGTCACAGGTTTATTCCCCCCAAATTCAGAAACAGCATTACGTAATATCCCTAATCTATCACCACAAAAACTAGCAGATGCTACATTACGAATGTATGCTCCATTTAATCTTAATTCTTCAAGAGCCCACCGGACGGCAACTTTTGCTTGTACAGAGTGGGGGGTCGTCACCAAATCTATTATCAAAGGAATGGGTATTCACTCCTTTGGAAAAGCTCATGTTCAATCAGATACAATTATCATTACTCCCTCCCACTGGTCAAAAGAAGGGTTCATTCGCAGTGGTGCTGAGGAAAGTCGGGTCGTAGTCGTACCCCTCGGTGTTAACCCCAATATTTATCATCCTTTACCAATAGATCAGAGGAATACCCTGCGCCAAAAATTGGGCATTGATAACTATTTTATTTTTCTCAACGTTGGAGTGATGTGTAACAGTAGTCAAGGGATAGGGCATTTACTCAAAGCATTTGCTGCTATTGTTGAACATTATCCAGATACCAAACTAATCCTGAAAGGTAGGGATGCTATTTTTCCTTCTAAAGATTCCATTGCTAAAGCTGGCAAAGCTGCACTGACTGACCCAGAGATGGAAAAAATAAAATCCAGAATTATTTATTTGGGCCAAACTCTTTCATTCCTGGAGCTGGCCCAACTGTATCAAATTGCTGATGCTTATGTCTCTCCTTATTTAGCAGAAGGATTTAATTTGCCAGTATTAGAAGCAGCGGCCTGCGGTTTACCAGTAATATGTACAAGAGGTGGTCCCACAGATGATTTTACTAATCCCAACTTTGCCTTAAAAATTGATAGTCAACTGCAGACTAATCATACCAAAGACGGAGAGACCCTCTGGTTTGTACTACCAGAACAAGACCATCTAGTTGAGCTAATGCAAACAATAATTGAAAAACCTTTATTCCGAGAAGAGGCACGTAAAGCTGGTCCTAAATGGGTAGTCCAAAATTTTACTTGGAAGCAGGTAGTAGATCAATTATTGGACTTGCTTATACCATCTTTGAAGCTTAGTAGACCTACCTTTGAGCCAATAATTATGTGAAGGAAGTAGGAAGCCATAAAAAGGTCTTAGCCTTTTTTTGCCAAAAAAAACAACTGTTTTTTGGTCCTTCAAGCTAAAAAAGTTAATGTTTTGGTCATTTCCACTCTAGAAAAATTAAGGGACAAATATATTCAACTACCTCCTTTATATATTCCCTGTTCTTATTTAGAAACCTTGCATGGAAGCTCCCTACTTACTCCTCTGCTTCTTAAAAAAAACTTTATCAGCAGACCTTAGTGATATCAAATCCGGTAGTATTGGTATAATTCCATATTGAGGAGTAATAAGTCAAAACTCCAGAAATGAGCAAGCTTTGTTCTTACTGACGATAGGAATTATATTACTCCGAAGCCAACGAATTTGATATAACTTATTCGTAATGCTAACTTACTTAATACTAATTAATAATCAGGATCAACCTAATTTTAGAGGAAAACTATGCAATCAACAACTACTCAGTTAGAAACCTCAAATATAGATATGTCAAAACATGGTTTACCAGTAACAATAATTACCGGTTTTCTGGGGAGTGGGAAAACCACTTTACTTAACCATATATTGCAAAACCAAGAGGGTGTGAAAACTGCTATTTTGGTAAATGAATTTGGAGAAATTGGGATTGATAATGAGTTAATTATTTCTTCTAATGCAGATGACACAATGGTGGAACTTAATAATGGTTGTGTTTGCTGTACTATTAATGAGGATTTGGTTAATGCAGTTTATAAAATTTTAGAAAGACCAGAAAAAATTGATTATATGGTGGTAGAAACTACCGGTGTAGCTGACCCATTACCAGTAGCTTTAACTTTTTTAGGAACTGAGTTACGAGATATGACTCGCCTAGATTCAATTATTACTTTGGTAGATGCTGCTAACTATAGTGTTGATTTATTTGATAGTAAAGCAGCATATAATCAAATTCTCTACGGTGATATTATTTTGTTGAATAAAACTGACTTGGTAGATAAAGCAGATTTAAATTTATTGGAAGTTAAAATTAGGAATATTAAAAAAGATGCTAGAGTTCTTAGAACTAGGCAATCACAAGTATCTATACCACTAATTCTGAGTGTGGGTTTGTTTGAGTCAGATAAGTATTTTGAGTCAACAAAATCGGATCATGAGCATGAGCATGAGCATGAGCATGAGCATCACCATGAACATGAACATCACCATCACCATGAACATGAACATGAACATCACCATTCTAACCATTTAGAAAATGATGGATTTACCTCTGTTTCTTTTCAAAGCTATCAGCCTTTTTCTCTTAAGAAATTCCAATATTTTTTAGATAATCAATTGCCTACAAATGTGTTCCGAGCTAAAGGTATTTTATGGTTTCAAGAAAGCTCTTTACGACATATATTCCACTTAAGTGGTAAGCGGTTTAGTATTGAAGACGAACAGTGGAATAGTAGTCATAAAAGTCAGTTAGTTTTTATTGGTCAGAACTTAGAACATGATAAATTACGAACACAATTAGAAGACTGTCTTATCTCCTAAAAATTGACATATAGTCATTTTAATTTAGATTGAGACAAGTATTTCTTGCTATAACTAAATTTCAGCATAAAAAGTGTTCCATCTTTATTTGAAATGACTATATTCCCCGGGGGGAAACCCGGGAATACTATTGAAAAATAGTAATCCAATGAATCAACCATGTTGCAAATTAGTCAAAAAAATATTCATAATTGGTTTACCCATTTTTTCACCCTAGTAATCCTATCTAAATTCGTGAGAAAAATGATTTTTTTTAGGCAGGAAGCAGAAGGTAAAAGTTATAAAGAAGAGGAGTTGAAGCTATTTTTTAAGAGGTCATATTTTTACATGATGATTTAGGAGTGGTATCTCACACATAACGGTGGGAATTGCTACATTACTATGAATAAAATTTATGGTTTTACGAACTCAGACATAGGTATTTCCACACTATTCTTTACCATTGTTTAATACCTCAGATTGATACCATAACTACTATAATATTTGGCATAGGCTTCCTAATTTATAAAAATTTATAGCCTGACTGTCAAAATTTAGTTAATATAGTCTTATATTTTAAAATGAGGAAAGCTATGGGGTTCTTTGATTCAGAAGTTGTTCAACAAGAAGCCAAGCAATTATTTGAGGATTATCAATCCTTGATTATGCTAGGAAGTAATTATGGCAAATTTGATCGAGAAGGCAAAAAGATGTACATCGAGCAAATGGAAGCTATGATGGAGAGATATCGGATTTTTATGAAGCGATTTGAATTATCGGAAGATTTCATGGCTCAAATGACTATGGAACAACTCAAAACTCAGTTAAATCAATTTAGTATTACTCCTCAACAAATGTTTGATCAAATGCATGTAACTTTAGAAAGAATGAAATCTGAATTGGAAAAACAGTCCTGATTTAATTGAAAATTGAAAATTGAAAATTAGAATAGTACATAAAGTATAAATCAAAAGTTAGAAGTCAAAAGTTAGAAGAAAATTATAGTAGCTAATAGGAGTCAAGGATTCATTAAATATTTATACTTAATATTTAACTGATAATTTGACTCCTGATCAAGATAAATGAAAATAATTTTTATAGCTTAAATACTTAAGCAAGCTAAGGATTTTATGCTAGTTTTCATGTTACTAATTAAAGTCCGGAATGTAGAATATCAGAAGGTTGACGAACAGTCGTCTTATGTATTTGTACCTTTATAATTATTTCAATTGCTAATTCGATATAAAAAAGCTACGGTCTATCAAACTTATATGCCGGAGGAAAATATTCTTTACGCATACCACTCATGGCTTGAGTCATAAAATCACGCCAGATAGGTGCAGCAGTGCTTCCCCCAGTAGCTCCATAGTTAAGTGGTCGATAATCATCATTACCTACCCAAACAGCAGCTGACAACTGAGGAGTATAGCCAATAAACCAAACATCCCTTTCTGAAGAAGTCGTACCAGTTTTTCCAGCAGCTTGACGACTTATCCTAGCCCGAGTAGCCGTACCTTTTTCAATTACTCCCACTAATACACTATTAAGTGATGCTACGGCCCACTGATTCAGAACCAATTTAGGTTTAGGAGTATTGTCCAATAATACATTTCCACTGGTATCTGTCACCTGGACAATAAACGTTGTATCAGAATGCCAACCATTATTAGCAAAAGTAGCATAGGCACCTGCCATCTCTAAAGGTGTCAAGTCAATAGAACCCAGTGGTAAAGAAATCACAGGTTCTATTGGGCTTTCAATTCCTAAAATACGACAAACCTCAATTACCTTATTAAGTCCTACAGCTTGGCCAATCCTAACAGCAGGTATATTCAGAGAAGACTGTAAAGCCTTACGAATACTAACTGCTCCAGAATATCTACCACCATAATTTCGAGGAGAGTAGTAACCATCACCATCTCGATAGCTAACAGGAGAATCCTTAACCGTTGACCATGGCGAAAATCTGCCCGAAGCAAAAGCAGTATAGTAAACAAAAGGCTTAAACGAAGAGCCAGGTTGTCTACGAGCTTGAACAGCACGATTATATTGACTAGTCTTAAAATCTGCCCCACCAACCATCGCTTTGACAAAGTGGGTGCGTGGGTCAACTGCCACCAATGCTAATTGACCTTTGTCCCAACTCCGATAAAGCCCACGGTAATATAATATTTCATGCCATTCACTGACGGTTTTTTCTGCCATCCGTTGGAAGTTCATATCAATAGTAGTTTGTATACGCATTCCTCCCTTCAAAACAGCATCTTTACCAAACCTCTTAGTTAATTCCTGAATAACTGCATTAGTAATATAAGGAAGTTTACTCTCACGAAAAGAAGTAACTTTACCTACTAACAATGACTGTTTGAGAGCTTTTGCTTCCTCTTCAGCAGTGATCCAATTTAGTTCTCGCATCCTGGCTAGAACTGTTGCTTGACGCTGCTTAGACTTTTGGTAATTAATAAAAGGACTATACTTTTCTGGCGCAGGAATCATGCCTGCCATCAAGGCAGCTTCCGCCAAAGTTAAATCCTTGGAAGATTTATTAAAATAGCTTTTAGCTGCAGTTTCAACCCCATATAAATTATGACCCCAGTAAATTTGGTTGAGGTATAATTCTAAAATTTCATTTTTGGCCATAATTTGTTCCATTCTAATTGCCAAAACTGCTTCAGCTACTTTCCGACTAAGTTTGGCCGTTGGAGATAGAAACAAATTTTTCACCAACTGCATAGTTACAGTAGAACCACCTTCAACGGTTTTACCCTGCTCTAAGTTAGCAATAAGGGCACGCATAATTCCAATGGGATAAATCCCTAGGTGACTATAGAAGTTACTATCCTCAATTGCCAAAACTGCTCGTTTTAAGTCTGGAGAAATTTGTTTTAGAGGTATGACTTCTCGGTTGGCCTCATCATGAAGACTTGCTAGAGGTCTACCTTTGATATCGTATATATGAGTTGTTTCTGAAGGTGTATAATTTTTTAACGTTCTTACATCCGGTAGATTACGGAAACTAATGGCTAAACCTACTAATCCACCAGCAACTAATGAGCTAGTTAACATGGTAATGCCTAATACAGTACCTGCTGTAACTTTACTGACAAATTGAACAAACTCAAATACTGGTGCAGGTTCATAGTTAGGGTTAGATTGTTTTGTTTGCTTTTTTGGGAGAGCTTTAGTGGACACTTTGATTTAACTTCCTTGGCTAGACTTCAATCAGCACTTTAGCAGTCAGCTCTCAACTTTTCCTAGGTCATGCTGCGCAAAAAGATGCATGAAAGTAATAAATTACTAGTTTAGCTGATAATCTTTTTCGTATCGGACTTTTAATTTTTCTTGAAGGTTAATTCCTCCTTATAGCTTATGGCTGAATGCTCACTTCTGATTAAGCTTTTGAATAACTTACTCAGATTAGTTGATGACTAATTTTATGCATAACTTTTAATTCTTCTTGGAGACTAATTTTGCCTTCGGTGTGATAATGATTTAATAATTTATAGCTGAATTTCAAGATTTTGGCTTTAGCAGTTGTTACTGATAAGTTAAATAACTGAAATGATCCTCAAAGTCAAGCTATATAAGCTCACTAAGACGAAATGATGACTAATAAATTTACATGGCTATATCGTGGTATTAGCGAAATATTCCCAGAACGACTGGATTCTCTAGACCCTAATGAAAACTTAATTCAGAGGTTAACCAAATCAGATCGTCCTTTACGGGTTAAATTAGGAATCGACCCCACAGGAGCTGATATTCATTTAGGCCATAGTATTCCGGTAAGGAAACTCCGAGCTTTTCAAGATGCTGGACATACAGCAGTATTAATCATAGGAGATTTTACCGCAAGAATTGGTGATCCTACTGGTAAATCTGAAGTCCGACAGCAGTTAAGTCTAGAGCAGGTAAAGGAAAATGCCAAAACTTATTTAGAGCAATTTCGCCCAATATTGGATTTTGATACTCCAGGACGGCTGGAAATTCGCTACAACTCGGAATGGTTGTCTAAACTAGATTTTGCAAATATTCTGGAACTTCTGGCAACTATGACTGTGGGGCAAATGTTGGCGAAGGAGGGTTTTGCTCTTCGTTATCAACAGGAAAATCCTATATATATCCATGAGTTTCTCTATCCCTTAATGCAAGGTTATGATTCTGTTGCTGTGGATGCTGATGTGGAATTAGGTGGTACTGACCAAAAGTTTAATATTGCAGTGGGGCGAGATTTACAACGTCATTTTGGTAAAAAGACTCAGTTTGGTTTGTTAATGCCAATTTTGTTGGGGACTGATGGGGTGCAGAAAATGTCTAAGTCTCTGGGAAATTATGTGGGTTTATCTGAAGACCCTTTGAGTATGTATTCTAAGCTGGAAAAAATTCCTGATGACCAGGTAGAACAGTATTTTGAATTGTTGACAAATTTACCTCTTAATGATATTTTAAAGAATCCTCGTGAAAGACAAAAATTGTTGGCTTTGGATATTGTGTCTCAATATCACAGTCAGGAAGATGCTTTGGCAGCTCAAAAAACGGCTGTGAAAATGGTGCTTGAGGGAGATATGAGTCAAACTGAGACAGTGCCAGAATTTTCTTTGGCTTGTGTGGAGTTTCCGGCGAAGTTGTTTTATATCATTAGCGCTAGTGGTTTGTCTAAGAGTAGCTCTGAAGCTAGAAAAAAAATTGCTGGGGGAGCTGTGCGTTTGGATGACGAGCGTATTTCGGATCAGAATTTGACTTTTAATTCTTCGGCAGAACTTGATGGTAAGGTTTTGCGGGTGGGTAAAAAGAATTTTATTCGCTTGATGGAAAATTAACTTATACTTTTGCTCAAACTCAATGTTAGAAAAAATTGGCACAGAGAAATTATGATTCAGAATGAAGGAAAATTTCTCTGTATTGGAAAAAAATTAGTAGAGAAAAATTTTGATTTAAATTGTGGGTAACTCCCTAGAAATTTTCTACTTTGAGGCTGGAGATAATATCAACTACAATTTTAGCCAAGATTATGAATATTGAGAAAATTATTATTCCCCTAGATGTTCCGACTGAGGCAGCAGCGATCGCTCTTATAGAAGAACTACCCGAAATAATCTGGTGGAAGGTTGGTCTGGAATTGTTTGTTGGTTGTGGCCCTCAGATTCTATCGATTCTTAAACAGCGTCAGAAGCGTATTTTTCTGGATTTAAAGTTCCATGATATCCCCAATACTGTAGCTGGAGCTTGTGGTGTTGGTGCTAGTTATGGGGCTGATTTCTTAACTATCCATGCTACAGCTGGTAGAGTGGCATTAAAAGCAGCTCAAAAAGCTATTAGAGAAGGGGCAAATTCTATTGGGAAAAACCCACCAAAGTTAATAGCTATTACTATCTTGACAAGTTTGACATCTCGTGACCTTGCTTTTGACCTGAAAATTCCTTTGGAGTTACCGGAATATGCTTTACAGATGTCATTGTTGGCTCAGGAATCTGGTTTAGGTGGGGCGGTTTGTTCTCCTCAAGAGGTAGAGCAGTTGAGGCGTGTTTGTGGAGATGATTTTGTGCTAATTTGTCCAGGGGTGAGACCAAGTTGGGCTGAAGTGGGAGATCAGAAGCGATCGCTAACTCCTGCTCAGGCCATGAAGGCTGGTGCTGATTATCTGGTTATTGGCCGGCCTATTACTGCTGCTTCTAACCCAAGAGAAGCTTTGGAGCGTATTTGTCAAGAAATTGAAGCAGGGGAGTATTGATTTAATCTAAATGTATTTTTGGTAATTAGAGTTTACTGAAAAAGTTTTTTTAATAAAGTAGAGGAATTGGTAGGGACATTCCATGGAACGTCCCTAGATAAGAACAGGGAATTTATTGAGAAGGTAGTTGGATATATTTGTCTCTTGATTTTTATGGGGTAGGAGTGCGCAAAATACTAACTTTTTCAGCCTTGTTGGGCCGAAAACTAGGTAGTTTTTTCGACAAAAAAAGGCTAAGACCTTTATGTCTGAATATTTGTCCAATTATTTAACTTCTGTAGTTAGCTTTATTGCTTAGACTCGGAAGGATTTAATTCTGGTATGTTTCCTCCTGCTTTATTTATCTGAGCAATCATTTGATATAGTCTACCTGTATCCTTTTGGTTAAAATGCATAACTAAACGGGGTAAGTGACTGGTTTGATCTTCTGACTCTTCTGGTAAGACTTGACTTTTCTCTATGTTTCCTAAAGTTAGGATATCACTAAATTCTTGATTTAAAAAGTCTACATCTTTTTCTGAAAGTTCTGAATTCAGACGAATTACAAACTTTTCTCCCACATAACGACTAGAATGATACACTCTATAAAAATTGGCGATCGCCTCATAAGCTGATTCTAAGTTATCTGTAATAGTGTAAAAATTACAATCTTGTGTACTAATAAAATCTCGTCTCAGTAATTGTTTATAAATAAAATCATTCCAGTCATGCCAATAATTGCCACCAGGATAATCTATTAATATTAGAGGAGCAGGGCCAAATTTACCTGTTTGTATTAGTGTTAAACTTTCAAATGCTTCATCTAGAGTCCCAAAACCACCAGGAAATAAAGCTATAGCATCGGTTTCTTTCAGGAAAAATAATTTGCGAGTAAAAAAGTATTTAAAGGTAATTAATTTATTGTCACCTTCTATAAATGGGTTAGACTCTTGCTCAAAAGGTAATTGAATATTAAGACCAAAAGATTTGCTGCTTCCAGCTCCTTCATTGCCAGCTTGCATTATTCCAGGACCAGCACCAGTCATTACCATAAAACCTTGTTTCGTAATGTAACGAGCAAATGCTACTGCCATTTCATATTCTGGGTTATTTGGGGATACTCGTGCTGAGCCAAATATGGTAATTTTACGAATATGGCGATAGGGATGAAATACTTTAAATCCATTTTCCATATCTTGCAAAGAGGCAACTAATATTTTCCAGTCTAGGCGCTCAAGTTCTTCTCCTGCTATATTAGCTATGGTTGAGAGCGATCGCTCTATCCATTGTTGCTGTTTCAAGTAGGGCAAATTTTTGAGTAACTTATTCATTTTTGCTTGAATGAACTCAATTGTAGATTTGTCAATATCTGAGGCCATACATTGTTTATATATTCTAAACAATTTTATTTATACCACAAAAATATTACAAATTAAATATGATTGCTATATAGCTTGGTATTATAAAATATTTATAGTTAACCTTTAGTGATTCATAGTTTTAAAAATCTCAAAGTTCAAGATTGATAATTAAAGTAATTATTTAGGTTTACTGGCAGATTAATTAAGAATTTTTCCATCCAAACTAAGTAGGATAAATAATCAAAATGACAGAATTCTGGAACCAAGTTTTAAACTTTGCAGAAACAACTACTTTGAGAGTAGGAAATCAACTATTAAAAGACTTTGGAAATGTGAAAGCTCATCAGAAAGCAGACGGTAGTTTAGTTACTAAGTCTGATAAATGGGCAGATAGAGAAATTAGAGAAGCGATCGCCTATACTTTTCCCTCCCACGGAATATTAACAGAGGAAAGTAAACAAATATTTCCTAGTAACGAATGGTGTTGGATTATCGATCCTTTAGATGGTACAACAAATTTTGCTCAAGGTGTTCCAATTTGGGGAATTTGTATGGGATTATTATGTCGAGGTTTTCCTGTATTTGGTTATGTAAATTTGCCACCATTACGTCAATCTTATTATGGTTTTTATCCTCAGGAAAGTCAAACCTATTTTACTAATCCTCCTATTACTAGAGCATTTTTAAATCATCAACAAATCCAGCCAATTCAAGACAGAATTAGTGGTAATAATTTATTTAATATTTGTTCTCGAAGTACAAAAATTTTGCCCCAACTGTCAACAAAAATTAGAATGTTGGGAATGGCAAGTTATAACTTTTTACTTGTAGCTTCTGGGGCGTCTATTGGTGGAGTTGAGGCTACACCTAGAATTTGGGATATTGCTGCATCTTGGGTAATTGCAAAAGCTGCAGGAGCAATTTGGTTACCATTAGGATCAGAAGATATTTTTCCTTTGAAAATAGGTAAAGATTATTTGGGTTATCCCTTTCCTACTTTGGTTGTGGGAAACAAAGAATTAGTTCCCTATTTTTTACCTATATTTGAATCTTTAGGGAAATAAGGGAAATGGTATAAGTGATCTTAATTCCGCATTGTGCTTTTTAAATATACTACAAAGGTCTTTTAATGAAGAAGGTTGATTTATTTGTTCTTTTGTATTCATAGTTTTAGTTAGATTATGATATGGTTAGTTTTTATGTTGGTAGACCACAGTAGGAGCATTGCATGCAACATCCCTACATGGTTTTGGTTATGGCGATGTAGTTCATCAATTTGAAAAGCACTGTAATTCTAAGATTTTTGGAGTCATTCCGTTAGCAATAATTTTTTGACTCGCTATAGAGTAGGTTCTAATGGTTGTTAATTTGACTTAGGTTTAGGTGGTGTTTCAGGGCTGAGAATAAGGGTATATTTTCCATCTTCGCTTTGTTGAATGACTAAAACTGGAGGGTGAGCATTTGATCGCGAATTTTCTGGTATGGAGGGAAATATATAATATTGATTGTTTCCATCAAATAATAGTCGCCACACTACTTTGGGAATATTGTCGTCGGTTTTGTTGTTATAGTCAGGACTTACGCAGGTACGCTACATATAGCGTACTGTCAAAATAAAATTGTCAATACTATAATTAGTTCTTTTCGGATAAATATTACTTTTAACATCCATTAAAATAAGGTTACAAAATATTAAATTTACTTGCTAAAAATGTTTGATTATTAGATAATCATGACATGATTCTTCTAGTTAAAAATATGAATTTTAATTTTGTTGATTACTGTCAATATTTACTTAAGTCTCACACAAATTTTACAATAACAAACCTAGCAAATCATCTGGAAAATATT
>JAKQYG010000077.1 GCA_023356515.1 Trichodesmium sp. MAG_R04
AAATATGAGCAATTTTTTCCGCATCATTAGCTGGAGTAGTTAGGTTTTGAACCTTTCCATTAACTTTAAAAAAGGGATATTTATTTATTCCAACAATCAGTGCATCTCTATTCATATATTATCATTATAAGGAGTGTTAAGACGAAAACTATACAAGCTTCATACTGCTTAGTGTTTTAGCAAAAGCTAAATATATTCTTTATTATCAGGATTTACGCAGAACCACGTATCTAGTAGTGGTTAACGGCCGTTAATTACTACAAATGGTGTATATTTTCATATGGTGCGTAAGTCCTGTTTAAAATGGGACAATTCTCAATTTTTAACTTTGAGATATCTATACCAGGCAAAGTACAAACAGATAGAAATTACAATCAGCAAAAGACATAGAATTTGGAAATTATCCCAACGTTTCATCACAAACATAATTCCCGTAAGGTACAAAACTATTTGCTAAGGAATTGCGATCGCAGTTGCCAGCAAATCCCGTTAGTTCTCTAATGTGATTTTCACCCTGAGATTGCGGGGCACACTAGCGGCGATCGGCTTCCAGAAACCGAAGGGGCAGGTGATAGTATAGAAGTTCTCCAGGACTAAACTGTCCCTTGCTGGGGTTAACAAAGTGCCAACAATGCATCCCACCAAGGAACAACTGCTAGGGATTAGAAATTGGATAAATTTGGGAACTTGCAGATCCAGCAATGAAGGTAAGGCGATCGCTTTAGCAATAATTGCAGCTATCATGCCAGCGCCACCGTAGCAAATCCATAGCCATTAAACCGCCACCAATACCATCTTAACAGCAGAGGAACTGCCAGAATTGAGGCCAGGCGAGCATCGACCGCGATAAATTCTCCTAAGAATTTGCCCCCAGCTATGGCAAAGTAACTAATGCTACCAATGGTTAAGATAATAGCAGCAACAGCACTAACTATGGGGGCGATATTTCCTTCTCGTCCGACTCCAAAACGTAAATGCATCGACTCCGCTAAGGTCATAACTTGGCCCC
Organism: Trichodesmium sp. MAG_R04; assembly: GCA_023356515.1. Lineage (GTDB taxonomy): Bacteria > Cyanobacteriota > Cyanobacteriia > Cyanobacteriales > Microcoleaceae > Trichodesmium. Next base: position 1,010 of record JAKQYG010000077.1, read on the forward strand.
GACGATTCCATTTGCCCATAAAAATCATGAACATTGCTAGAATTAAGGTAAGGTATAATAAGTGGACGAATCAGGAATCCCCACACTTTTAGATCGGGGAGGATGCCAAAAGGAGTAAAAGATGTTGTGGTTAGTAATAGAAGTAAATATAATTATATCAATTTTTGGCTTTTACCTAGCTTGGAAAATCTGGAGATTTAGGCAAATTTTGTTAAAAGTAGAACGTAATCTTAACCTAATAGACAATTACACTAATGATATACTCACTAAAACACCATGTTTTTTACAACTGCGACTGCAAAACGTAAATCAACTACGACAACTATATAGGCAACTAGATGTACAAGTTAAACAGGTGCAACAAATAATAGCTATGTTTTGGTTGCTCAGAAGCATTTGGCATCGTTTCAGTAGAACTTGGTATTCAAAGTAATGTGGATTTATTTTTTTTCTCAAAAACTCTAATTTTGTGACTAAGAGGCCTAACTATACTAAATTATCATCCTCCCTACCCTGCTCTTAGGAGACAGCATGAAATTCCCTAGCATCGCTGTTAGGGGCTTTCTGTTTCTAGCACCTGTTTTCCAGGATCTGCTCCCTTCCGGCTTCTTCGTTAAAAACACCCTTGTAGTATATTTGTGCTGCGGAATGCAGGTTTAATATTTTAATATTTAATCAGCAAGCCCTATTTAGAGGTGAGGTAATTTTTCTAGCACATAAAACACAATATTTACGCTTTAACATACTATGTGTAAAACTGCAACATTGATTGGTTTTCACGCCCTAGATCTCTTGCGGGAGAGTTAGGGTATTCTAATAATCTTAATATATATATCTATAGCAGTCCTAAATAGTCCTAAATTAGTTATGATAATTTTTCTAATAGTTAATTGGAGCTGAAAACTTTGAAAACTCTGACTACTGACTACTAAATACCAGAAAAATATTGCAAATCAAACAGGATTGCTATATACACATATAATATTATAAATACATGTAATAACAAAATAATAACAAATTTTCTAGATATATAAATTGCAAAGATGTCCAATCAAAAATCAAGTTTATTTTTCAATGGTTTACTGCTAGGTTCAGCCATAGGTACAGCAATAGGGTTATTAATAGCTCCTAGAACAGGCAAAAAAACAAGACAGTTGGTAAAAAAATCGGCATCAGCTATTCCAGAACTTGTCACAGACTTGTCTACCAGCTTCAAATTTCAAACAGACCATTTGTCAGAGTCCGCTACTAATTCTTGGGAAGAAATCTTAGAAAGAGCAAAACAAGCGATCGCTGCTGGATTAGAAGCTAGTGAAAAAGAGAGAGAAATATTATCTCCAACAAAAAACAAAAACTCTGAAGTTTCAGTGGATATTTATAGAAAAGAAGGAATAGAGAGGAGTAATTGATATTTTATGTATAATAATTGATTTTATTTTGTTTTTTTTGAAAAGCCTAATAATAATAGACAAGATTGTTTAAAGCAATAAAATTTTTCTCATAATTATTGGAGTTCCAAAAGCACTCATTCTTGTTAAGATAATCCAGGTATAGGAAATAATCATTCTCCTGCTTAAGTGAAATATCTGTGAATAACCCTCTATTTTGGTTAGGACTATCCTTGTTATTAGTTGCATTGAGCCTGATAACTGTATTAATTGTTACTTTACCTGCAATGTTGGCACTAGCAAGAGCAGCTCGTAGCATAGAAAAACTAGCTGATACCCTAGCTCGTGAACTACCACCAACCCTAGAAGCAATTCGTCTTACTGGTATAGAAATTAGTGAGTTAACTGACGGTGTAAATGATAGTGTTCAAACTGCAGGAGAAATTGTCAAACAAGTCGATCAAAGTATTGGTCATGTTCGTCAACAAACTGAGCGAGTCCAAACTACAACAAAAAGTATTTTTACCGGTATTAAAGTAGCATGGAAAACCTTTAAGTATAAATCACAAGCACAAAAAAATACAAGGAAACCGTCAAGCAATATCGTATCATCGTCTCACAAAAATAGTAATCAGAACTATTTTCCTAGCAAAGATATTACTTCTACCCCGGAAACTAAAGACCCTAATCTGAATTCAGATTCCTATACAAAACAATAAATTGATAGTTAGGGTTTACGTATACACATAAAAGCATTAACACATAAAGGTCTTAGCCTTTTTTTCTCGAAAAAAGTGTCTGGTTTTTGTCCTTAAAGCTTATAAAGTTAGTATTTTCGGCGCTCCCATGACATAAAAACTAAGGGACAAATATATCCAGCTCTCCCTCCTGGGAGTATTTTTTAAATAAAGGGGTGAGTAACCACTTTTATTCAGTATAAAATTTAATAAAAGCGTGCTTTTTGATAGAAAAAATTAGTCAAAAATTTCACTCATACTTCCCTCTCTCCCCCCATTCCCAACAGTAAAGGGCATAATTATCAGGGCTTAGGCAGTGCCGCCATATATAGTGCATTATTGACAATAAATTCCGATATTTACACTACAAGTAGTGCCTTTACGTAAGTCCTGATTATAAAAAAACACACCTTTGTTAGGGGTTCCCTGCTCCTAAAAAAAACTTTTTCAGCAAACCCCTAGTTAGAATTAGGACATTATTGAGATCTTCTCTGCTCTGAAGCCATGGAGATTTCTACTAAGACTTAGCTCTTAAGTAGGTTACCTTTCAATAGAGACCTAATTTTTAGCTAAATCCTGAAACTTGGTCAGAGATTACTTCTGACTTTTACCCTTAAGACCCTAAGGTTAGAGCCGACTTTTGAATAGCCCATAATAGAGCTATATCTCAAAATAATCCTAAGCTACGATCATTGAACCCACCCCAGTATCTGTCAAGATTTCCTGTAAAAGTACATGGGGAACTCGACCATCCAGAATATGAGCGGCCCGAACTCCCTGAGCTAAACTTCTAATACAACAATTTACTTTAGGAATCATCCCACCAGATACAATTCCCTTTTCAATTAATCCTCTTGCGTCTTGGATATCTAACTTAACAATTAAAGTCTCTGGATTATGATAGTCCTCTAAAATTCCAGCTGTATCTGTAAGGAGAATCAACTTTTCTGCATCCATAGCCGCAGCAATTTCACCTGCAACTGTATCAGCATTAATATTGTAACCTTGTCCTTGATTGTCCGTCGCGATACTAGATACCACTGGAATATAGCCATTATCAACTAGAGATTGTAAAATATCTATTTTGACATTGCTGACCTCTCCAACAAAACCAATTCCTTCTTTCCCTTCTGGACGTGCTTGAATTAAGTTCGCATCTTTACCACATAAACCTACCGCACATCCTCCAGCTTGATTAATTAAAGAAACAATCTCTTTATTGACTCTTCCCACTAATACCATCTCTACTACTTCCATTGTAGCTGCATCAGTAACCCGCAAACCATCCTTAAACTGGGGTTCAATTCCTAGCTTCTCCAACCAAGAATTAATTTCTGGACCACCACCATGAACAATAATAGGACATATACCGACACAAGATAATAATACAATATCTCTAATTACTTGATTTTTTAGATTGCTATCCTTCATAGCCGCACCGCCATATTTCACGACTATCTTACGACCAGCAAATTTTTGAATGTAAGGTAGTGCTTCACTTAGCACTTTGACTCGACTGATTTCTGGCTGATTTTTTAAATCTGTACTTTTTAGCATATACAGTTGCTCTTTATTAATATTCTCAAGACATTAAACATTAAGTATAAAAATAGGAATTCACCTCACCTCATCCTCATTATGTCTGGTTTCTGTTTCCCGTGCCGCTGCTTACAATGTCCTTCCATTTTTTCATCTTTAATTGGTTTGAAGGCATAATGCAGAGTAAACCACGAATTTAACGGATACCTTAGACACTAACGCAAATTTAGGCTTCTGCATCATAATACACTACTATTAAAACCGCAATATCAATTTATTTTAATTCCCATACTTCCTTAATGAGACCTAAACAAAACAGAAGCATAAATATAGTTTCACAAGATCTAGGGCTTGTTGATTAAATCTAAAAGTATTAACACATATAAAGTTTCAGAATTTTTAGACTCGCCAAAAGTGTAAAGAAATTTCAAATTCTATTGCCTATGGCTGAAGCTGGATGTACTACTAACTAAATAATTGAAATATATACTAATTATTTTTTTTTTCTTTCCAAAATTGAGTAAAAGGGAAATACACAATAGGAGCCCAAAGACTGCTGATAATAGCAGAACCCAAAGCAACTTGCTTATGGTAAATCCAAACTTCTGCAAAGCTTTGACTACCGATTAACCCGAACTGAATTGCCATCAAAGTTTCTGTAATAATAGCCATAATAAATGTCACTAAGGCTATAGAAATAAAATCTTCCTGGATGTATCGTTTTTTTTGCAAAAAAGCTGTTACAAATCCTACCAAAACTAAAGCAATAATATGGGTAGGGTAGGGAGCTGTCATAGCATCTTGAATTAATCCTAAAACTAAGCCAGCTACTAAACCTCCTATAATAGAGCTATGGCTACTCCAAGTCACTACCCAAATTAATAACCAGTTAGGTCCAATTCCCAAAATTTCCATTCCAGGAACACGAGTAAGTAATAGAAATGTACAAAAAAGTACTGAGGTAACTATGATTAGTAATTTGAAAATTATTTGCTGAGATAAATGAGAAATCATATTAGAAAGTATCTTTAATAATTTCCTAAGATTATTATTAATTAATTTTTTGCTTTATTTGGATAAACATTTACCCATTCTAAAATATTAAGTGGTGCTGATAATTTAACAATAGCTTCTGGAGCAGGAGCATTAGTTACATTAATCAATTCAACTGTTCCTACAGGCAAACCTGCTGGAAACAATTGACTATAAGCAGAAGTAGATACAACATCACCAACTTTAATATCAGGATCATCATCAAAAAATTCCATCGTAGCCGTATCATCACCCTGACCCTTCATAAAACCCATCTGACGACTGCGAACAATTCCCACACCAACTTTACTGGTTGGATCACTAACTAATAATACCTGGCTAGTATGAGCTGTAACGCTAGTTATTCTACCGACTAAACCACCAGTTCCCATAACAATAAAACCTTCCTGAATACCATCTTTACTACCTCTTCCCAAGATTATTTTTTTCCACCAATAATCTGCACTTCTACCTATCACAGGAGCTGCTACTCCTTTCAAATTTTGAGTTTTTGTATAATTCAAAAGTTGAGTAAGATTCTTATTTTGTTGCTCTAATTCTTGTAATTTAATTTTTAGTTCTTTAATCTGAGCATTAACTAATACTTCTTGCTGAACAAGACTAGGTTTAAATGGTAGACTGAGCCAATTGTAAATTTCAAACAATAAATAACCTTGAGTTTGTCTAACCCAAAAAGCTGCACTCACTGCTAAAATTAATAATGAAGCTTTTCGAATCAGTTTTAAGCTTCGACGACGTAATGTTTGCATTAGTAAAACCTTTGAAAAACCCTACTACTTTAGATTTTTTACTGTAATAATCTTTAAGTTATCATCAAAAAAAACTATCCTAATCCCAGAAAAGCCTCCCTAGTGAGTACTCAAATAATATAACCGGACTTTAGCGAACTGGCCCACTAAAAAACCGTTCAAGCTGCTTAAAATTCTCTAAAACACGGCCAGTACCTAACACTACACAACAAAGAGGGTCTGTGGCAATGTGAGTGACAATACCAGTTTCATGGCTAATTAAAGTATCTATTCCCTTCAACAAAGCACCACCGCCAGCTAACATAATACCCCTATCTATAATATCTGCTGCTAGTTCAGGAGGAGTGCGTTCCAAAGTTCGCTTTACTGCCTCTACAATTATAGATAAAGGTTCAATCAAGCTTTCTCGAATTTCTGCGGCTTTAACTGTCACAATTCTAGGCAAACCCGATAATAAATGTAGACCTCTAACTTCCATCGTTCCCTCTTTATCATTTTGAGAAGGATAAGCTGAACCCAATTTAATCTTGATATCTTCTGCAGTTCGCTCACCTATGACCAAATTATGAACTTTTTTCATATACTGAGTAACAGCATCATTCAGTTCATCCCCAGCTACACGCACAGACTCACTTACAACTGTGCCTTGTAAACTAAGAACAGCAACCTCTGTAGTTCCTCCACCAATATCCACAATCATATTTCCAGTAGGTTCGGCCACAGGCAACCCCGCCCCAATAGCAGCAGCAACAGGTTCATCTATTAACCGTACATCTCTAGCTCCAGCTTGAGCAGCAGCTTCCATTACAGCTCGTCTTTCTACACCAGTTACTCCACTAGGAATACCAATAACAATTCTTGGAGATACCAAGGCTTTTCCTTCATGGACTCGCCTGATAAAGTGTTTCAGCATTAATTCTGCTGTATCAAAATCAGCGATAACCCCATCTCTTAGAGGTCTCATAGCAAGTACATTAGAGGGTGTTCGTCCTAACATCCTTTTAGCTTCCTCCCCAACTGCGATAGAAGTTTTTTGACCCTGGTCTATAGCTACTACAGATGGCTCTTGAAGAATAATGCCTTTGCCAGATACATATATAAGTGTGTTCGCAGTACCTAAGTCAATTCCCATGTCCCGAGACAAGGATAAGCGATTTATTAGACCCACTAAATTTTGACCCCCCAATATCAAATCTTAAATTCTGTGCAATAATTTACGAATCAATATAGCTGAGATAAATTCCACAATGTTTTTTATTTCCCAGTTATAGTAGGACTGTATCAAAAAAAATACAAGTTAAGTTTAACTATCCTTATTTTTTCAGTGCGGTACAATATGGACAAAATCCGGAGGAAGTATTTAGATTAGGAAGAATAATTTAGTTAGCGTTACTTCATAAAGCTTCTTGAATACTCTAGTTTTTCCAAGGCATCAAGAAGACTATTGTTGGAAATTAACAAAAAATAAAAATAAAAATAGATATTTTTTGTATAGTTATTTTTAAATTTGTCACACGAATAATATAATGCTCAGAACTTACAAGGTACCGCCATATACAGTGTCTTATTGATAATAAATTCAGGATTTATACTACAGCCAGTGTATTTATGAAAGTCCTGATACTATTAAAACCATACTCTGCTTGGCAAAAAGCATTGACTTAATCAAAGAATAACGATATAATATAAACCTACGTTTACGTTTATGGTCTTTTGGTAAAATTAAAAGTTAATTAGCACATATTATATGAGTTTAAACGTTGTAACTTTGGTTGGTAGGGCAGGTAGAGACCCAGAAGTTAAGTATTTTGAGTCAGGTAAGGTAGTTTGTAATTTAACTTTGGCTGTAAATCGTCGGTCTAAAAAAACTGACCAACCAGACTGGTTTTATCTAGAAATGTGGGACAAAACTGCAGAGGTTGCTGCTGACTACGTTCGTAAAGGTAAGTTAATAGGGATAAAAGGGTCTTTGAAATTTGAATACTGGCAAGATCGTAGTACAGGGGTAGGTCGTTCTAAACCTGTAGTTAGAGTAGATAGACTGGAATTATTAGGCTCTAAACGCGATGATGAACAAGCTACTTCAACAAGCTATGATGAGTTTTAATTTGACCATGTATATTATTTGAAAAATTAAGTGTAGCAACAAGGCAGGCTTAGATATGAAAGTGCTGAAAGTTATTTTTATTAGTTTTTTAGCAGTTTTACTACTGAGTGGATGTGTTCAATATGAAGTGGGAATAAATTTTCAGAGTCAAACTCACGGTGAGATTATTCAACATATTACACTATCAAAGAAGTTACAAGACTTTAGTAGCGAGATAGTTTCTGATTGGTTTAAAAGTCTAGAAACTAGAACTTATCAATTGCAAGGAAAAACTCAAAGAATATCTAGGCAAGAAGTTGTAGTTACAATCCCTTTTAATAATGGTTCTGAGTTGGAAGAAAAATTCAATGGTTTTTTTAAAAATAATGGTTCGGTAGAATTTCAGAATTATTCCCCAGAAATAGCATCAAATTTACCAAAATTAGCATCCCATATTGACGTAAAGCAAAATAATTTTTTTCTGGCATTACGTAATCAACTGAGTATCAATTTAGATTTGCGATTATCTCAATCTGATAGTAAAGTTATAGTTTATCCAGATGGGTTATTAGATATGGAGTTTAATTTAATTACACCTTGGGGCTTTAGCAGTATTCAATCAAGTGAAAATAATAAAATATACTATAAAAATGATCAAGAAATCACCTGGAAAGTCAACCCTGGAAAAATTAATTCATTGGATGTGGTATTTTGGATTCCTAGTCCCATAGGTATAGGCGCCATTTTAATCAGTTTGTTTGTTTATATAGGTATAGCTTTAAAATATAAAAATATTGCCTACTTTAGGAATAAGTAAAAACTAGATATATTAGTTCTAAAATAGTCAGAATGTAAAAATATCATGATTATTTAAGATAGAACTTAATATAAAAAGATATATTACTAATTTATACATTAAAGGTATAAACTTAAAACATTAACCGTTATACAATATAAGTTTAAACAAAAAACGATGAAACAGATAAACTTTTTACTAATTTTTTTAGTTTGTTTAGCATTAGCTATATTCACGTTACAAAATACCCAAGCAACTACTATTAAACTTATTGAAGGTATTGAGTTAGAAGCTCCATTATCTGTAGAACTTTTGATTGCTATAGGATTAGGAGCAATTTTGGCATGGTTATTCAGCTTATGGTCAAGAATGCAACATACAATAGAAAATTTCGGACAAATGCGAGAAATTAATAGTAGAAATAAGCGCATTCAAGAATTACAAGAAGATGTGGAACGTTATCAAGAGGAGATCGCACAAAGAGCTAGTTTGCCAGTAGCAGAAACTTTGTCTGAGCCAGTACAATCTACTAACACAGAAGTGCCTCAAGAAAAGTAGAATGAGTTTAGTTATGACTTTTGATTTAATTTAGTACCTGTATTTGAATCAAAATAACCTTATTGATATTTCAAAGTATATCTTCTAAAAAATCTAGAAAATAAAAAAATAGAGTTTAAAATACTCCATAATCAGTGCTAAAATCCTAATAATTTTAGCACATATATGATATGCAATAATAATACAAATTAATGACATAAAATATAGACATTTTTTAGATATTTATCTGAGAGAGTCTATGTTTTCTCATAAGTGTCATAAGCTTTAGCAAGCAATAGTAAATTAGAGAAAAACTATGGCTATGATAATTGGAGTTCCCCAAGTTTCAGAAACCCTATCCCAAGGAATAGCCTTATTAAAAAACCTAGCAGAAAAAGGAGAAATTAATCCTTGGGATGTCCAAGTAATTGAAGTAATTGATCGCTATCTAAGTAAACTTACTCCTGAATCAAATATTTCTGCAAGTGAAGATTTTGCTAACTTATCTCAGTCAGGTCAAGCTTTTTTATACGCATCCATATTAGTCTGGCTAAAAGCAGATCACCTGGCTAATTCAGAATCATCTGAAAATAATAAAAATAATTCGGAGATATCTGAAATAGTACAAATTCCTGAACCAGAAAATTTTGAAACACGAAAAATAACACTAAAACTTGAGCAACAATTGCGCCGCCGTGCTGTAGCCCCTTCCCCTGGAAAACGTAGAGTCACTCTTCAAGAACTAATTGAGCAATTACAGCTTATTGGAACTGCTATAAAAGATAAAAAAGCACGTCCTCGTACTCGCAAAACTAGTTCAAAAGCACTAGCGCAAGCGGCAAAGGTAATTGCAGAATTAGCTCACCAGGAAAATTTAGTAGAAACAGCGATAAATCTAGAAGAGTTTCTTCTGGAGAAATTACCTGAGAAAAGTGAAGGTTGGTTAGAATTTGAAAATCTTTTAGAATTGTGGTCTTCAAGATTAAATTTGAAAGCTGAAAAACAACAGAATGAAGAGATAAATGTCCAAGTGAAGTCTGATCGAGTAGGTACATTTTGGGCATTACTACTACTTTCTGCTCAGTCTAAAGTGGAGTTATCCCAAGAAGAATTTTATCAAGATATCAGAGTCCGTACTATTTCATCACATTCCCAAGAGCAAAAAATTTTAGAGGTAGGACTTACACAAATTTAATTATTATAGTGCAAATATCTAACCTACATTCTGCACTACAAAATGCAGCATAAAAATATCAGTTAAAAATGAAAAGTAAATTGACTTGAAAGCTTCCTTTCTCCTACTCTCAACTGAAGGAGTTTTAAGCTAATCTTGTTTACTACAAAATTTATGATATAGCAGTACAAAAGGACGTTAGGACACTTTCTAACTTCTTTCATGTCCTAAAAAACCTTGTTAAGAAATCTAAAAATGTCCTAACCTTAGCACGTAGCGCTATACAAGGCGGGTTTTCAAACCAATCTCATGATCATACCAAATTCGTCTTAGTGAGAGGGTATTGTTTAAAGTTATAGCTATTGCTAAATAAGGGATAGGGTTATGGGACAAGCCTGCTTTTATACCCGGATTTGGTATCACATAGAAAGTTGTCTGCTTATGGGTGAGGCTTTAAGCCCCATTTAATGGTAAAAACTTTGAATTATTTCTTGAGAAAATATTCTAATTTATTGAACTTAAGAGCAATAAACTGAAAATTGGAAAATATCTCAGAGAAATCATATAGCAATTTCATTTGATTAGAACAGAGATAGTAACTATTTTAGTATTTTTAAGGTGGAGGAAACTAAAATGAAAGCCATGATTCTGGCCGCAGGCAAAGGAACTCGTGTTCGTCCAATTACTTATCGTATTCCTAAACCAATGATTCCTATTTTACAAAAACCAGTAATGGAATTCCTTGTAGAGTTGCTTCGTCAACATGGTTTTGACCAAATTATGGTTAATGTGAGCCACTTAGCAAAGGAAATAGAAAGCTATTTTCGTGATGGGCAAAGATTTGGGGTGAATATTGCTTATTCCTTTGAAGGGCGAATTGAGGATGGAAACTTGATTGGAGAGGCATTGGGTTCTGCTGGTGGTATGAAGCGAATTCAAGACTTTTACCCTTACTTTGATGATACTTTTATAGTTCTTTGTGGTGATGCTTTAATAGATTTGGATTTGACCGCAGCACT